>CAZAGR010000202.1:0-5448 GCA_964484585.1 uncultured Propionivibrio sp.
GGTGCAAATCCACCTGTCAGCTCTGCCGCTTGGCCATCAAGGATTGACGTAATACTCGCCGAGTATTTCCTTCAGTTTGCCTGATTTCCGAAGCTTGACAATGCCGGTATTGAGTTGTTCGATGAACGCCTGATTTTCCTTCGTTGCGGCGCACACCACACTGTCGCGGTGAGTGATGATTGGCTTGAGTGGATCGTAACTCAGAAGGGGCGGCTTCTGATTTTCTCGGAAGAAGACGCTCATGTCGGGAAAATACGCCAGCAATCCATCGATCCGGTTTGCGAGCAGCATTTTGACCCCGGAATCATCTGAATTGAGAAGCTGCACACGGTTCGGATGGGTAGCGAGCAGCAGATCGAATTCTTTACCAAATGGCACGCCACGTTTGGCGCCGAGTCGAAACTCGGGATTCTCCATGGGATTGCCTTGCGGTGCCTTTCCTGTCCGGGTAAACAAAAATACTTTGCCGATATTGAATGGTTCAGCTGAGATCAGCTTGCCTTTCTGCTCAGTACTAATTTCATTGAAATGTCCCAGATCGAATGGGAAAGCGCACCCGTCAGTCTTGGCCAAAACCATGTCGACCCGTTTGGCCGGAAGGTGGACAAACTGCCATTTTCGCCCAGCCATTTCAGAGAGTCGGGTGAGGACTCGATCGTAAGCACCCTTCCGGTCCGCTTGCAGCACACCCGGGATTTCCAGCGCCGCAATGCTGACAACCGCCTCACTTGCGTTTGAACTCACGCAAAACATGGCAAGCCAAATCATCGCCGCACGACGGATCATGATCGGCAGTCTATAACGGGTACGCGTCGATGAAGCATGTTGCCGGCATCAGGCCGACAAGTGCCGATAGTGCCCTGCGTGATACAGCAACGGTGACAAAGTCTCTTTGCTGCGATGGTGGTTTTCAATCTGACCGACAAAGATCACGTGATCACCGCCGGCGTGACGCGTTTCATTGCGACACTCAAAACTGGCGCAGCAGCCACTGAGCAGCGCCGTCCCGCCAGCGCCGACTTTCCACTCAAGGCCGGAAAATTTGTTGGCCCTGGAACCGGCAAAGAGCCGCGAAAGCTCAATCTGATCGGCCGCCAGAACATTGATCGCGTAGTGAGAACAGCGCTCAAAGGTTTCAATCAAGGACGACTGCGCGTTGAGGCTCCACAAGACCAGTGGCGGCTCAAGCGACACGGAGGCAAAGGAGTTGACCGTGAGGCCAACGAGACGTCCGTTCGCGTCGCAGGCGGTGACAACGGCTATGCCGGTGGCGAACTGGCCGAGCGCAGAGCGCAGGGAACGATGTGTGGAGTCGGCAGGGAACATGGGTTCTTGCGCTGTTGGTATTGAGAACGATCCGTCGAAGATAAAATCGGCGCTTACTGTGAGGACGTCACCATGAAATTGGGTACCCCGCTGTCCGCTTCTGCAACCCGCGTGATGCTGCTGGGTTGCGGCGAACTTGGCAAGGAGGTCATTATTGCATTACAGCGCCTCGGCTGCGAAGTCATCGGCGTCGATCGCTATGCCAATGCGCCCGGGATGCAGGTGGCGCATCGCAGTCATGTGATTGCGATGACTGATGGCGACGCCTTGCGCGCGCTCATCGCACTGGAAAAGCCGCATCTGGTGGTTCCCGAAATTGAAGCCATCGAAACCGCGACACTCGTGCAAATCGAGAAAGAAGGCGTGGACGGGCACTTTCCGGAAATCATTCCGACCGCACGCGCGGCGCAATTGACCATGAACCGCGAAGGCATTCGCCGTCTGGCGGCGGAGGATCTTCAGTTACCCACGTCGCCCTACCAATTCGCCGACGCACAGGTTGAACTGCAGGCGGCCATCGATGGTGAAATCGGCTATCCCTGCATCATCCAGCCGGTGATGTCTTCGTCGGGCAAGGGGCAATCACTCTTGCGCTCAGCCGAGGATGTGAGCACCGCATGGAATTACGCCCAGGCAGGTGGTCGCGTCGCTCATTTGGGTAAGCCCGGCCGGGTGATCGTCGAAGGCTTCATTGATTTTGACTACGAGATCACCCAGCTCACGGTGCGGGTAATCGGCGCGTCCGGTGCAATTGAAACCCACTTCTGCGAACCGATCGGCCATGTTCAGGTCGATGGCGATTACGTCGAGTCCTGGCAACCCATGGCGATGACACCCGCCGCACTCGCCCGCTCGCGCGAAATCGCACAGGCAGTGACCGACAATTTGGGCGGACGCGGCATTTTTGGCGTGGAATTGTTTGTCAAGGGTGACCAGGTGTGGTTCAGCGAAGTCAGCCCGCGGCCCCACGACACAGGACTGGTGACACTGGCAACGCAGTGCCAATCGGAATTCGAATTGCACGCCCGCGCCATTCTCGGCCTGCCGGTTGATACCCGGTTGCGAAGACCGGGTGCATCGGCGGTGATCTACGGTGGCCTCGAGGCACAAGGCATCGCCTTTGAGGGCGTAGCCGAAGCGCTGCAAGTTCCCGAGTCCGACCTGCGCCTTTTTGGCAAGCCGGAAAGCTTTCTGAAACGTCGCATGGGCGTTGCGCTTGCCAATGCCGACACCACGGACGAGGCGCGTCTGAAGGCAAAACTCGCGGCGAGCCGGGTGAAACCGGTCAAGAACTAAATCTGACCACCAAGAACGCCAAGATGCACCGAGGGAAGCCAAATATTGTCCGCGCCGTTCTTGGTGTGCCTTGGTGCCCTTGGTGTCTTGGTGGTGAAGAATTTTGATGTCTGCTTTATCCACCCGCCTGATCCGCTGGCATAAACTTCACGGCCGCCATGACCTGCCGTGGCAGAACACACGTGATCCATACCGCATCTGGCTGTCGGAAATCATGTTGCAGCAGACCCAGGTCGCCACGGTCATTCCCTACTACGAGCGATTTCTGGTTCGTTTTCCACAGTTGGCCGATCTGGCTGCCGCGCCCGTGGATGATGTCATGGCGCTTTGGAGCGGACTCGGCTACTACGCCCGTGCGCGTAATCTGCACCGCTGCGCGCGGGAAGTGATGACCACGCATAGTGGAAATTTTCCGCGTCAGCCGGAATTGCTTACCGAACTGCCCGGCATCGGCCGCTCGACGGCCAATTCGATTGCCACCTTCTGCTTCGGCGCCCGTGCACCGATTCTCGATGGCAACGTCAAACGCGTGCTGGCGCGAGCCTTCGGTATCGAAGGATTCCCCGGCAACACTGCGGTGGAGAAGGAACTCTGGGCGCTGGCCGGAACACTGATGCCCGAACGCAGTGGCGATATCTACAACCAGGCACAGATGGACCTGGGAGCGACGCTTTGCCGTCGCAGCAAACCGCGTTGTGAAGAATGTCCACTGACGGACATCTGCGTCGCCCGCGCACAGGGGCGCGAAGCGGAACTACCGCATTCCCGACCACGCAAACTAGTGCCGCAACGAAAAGTAACTCTGCTAGCGTTATGGCATAAGGGCCGCGTGCTGCTTGAACAGAGGCCGCCAGCGGGCATTTGGGGCGGCCTGCTCTCGCTGCCCGAACTGCCCGATAGCGCCGGCGCGGCCGAATTCGCCGCCCGGCAATTCGGATGCGCCCTCACCACCGTCACGCCAGCGCCGACTTTTTTGCATGTGTTCAGTCACTTCCGGCTTCACATCACGCCGTTGCTGTGTGATGTCACCCTGCAACCCCGCGCGATGGAAGCCAAGCACCGCTGGCTGACACCGGCCGAACTAAAACAGGCGGCACTGCCGGCCCCGATAAAGAAACTGCTGATTTCACTGAAGTAACCGCCGACAGCACTCCGAGCCCGGACAGTGCAGTCACCAATGCCATCGGCAGTGGCGTGTGCGGGACTACCGGCAAGAAGAAACGCAGGCTGCTGTCATCCAGCGCGTGCGGGCGTTGCCAGAGATAGCGCATTTCCATAGTCGCGCTCATCATTGGCGAGAACAACGCCGCAATACGCAGCAAGCCCCAAGGCAAGCCAGGCTGTTTCAGAGGGCGCCCCACGATAGCCTCAACTTCGGTATGGAGCTGATTGCCGGAAAAAGTATGTCCCGCAAAATGCACGCGGTGGGCTCCGGTAAAACGTGTGCGCTGCTCTGCAAGCTGGACAAAAGTTTCGGCCAGATCGGGCAGATAGGCCCAGGCATGTTCCAGATCCGGCGTTCCCGGATAAACCAGCTTGCCACGTCGGAGTGACTTGGCGATCACCAGATCAAACCACGAGCCACGTCCTTCACCACCGAAAAAATCACCGGCACGTACCACCAGGCTTCTAACGCCGTCAGTCACCGCGGCATCACGCAGGTGCTGCTCGATCTCGATGCGGATTCGGGCCTTAGCGTGATCGCCAAGCTCGGCGGTATCGGATTTCAGCAGCGCT
This sequence comes from uncultured Propionivibrio sp., assembly GCA_964484585.1. Taxonomy (GTDB): domain Bacteria; phylum Pseudomonadota; class Gammaproteobacteria; order Burkholderiales; family Rhodocyclaceae; genus JADKHX01. The sequence continues at coordinate 4,360 of CAZAGR010000202.1, forward strand.
GGTAGCTGCCGGCCGTAGTTATAGACATTTCCCGGCATCATTAACAGTGCGCCGCTTGACCTTGCTGCTTGCAAGGCATGATCGGCCAGATCGCTAGCCAGCTCTTCCCATTCGGTATAAAGCGGATTCAACGCATTAACGATGACGTCCGCACCCTGCGCCGCGCGAGACAAGGCAGCCGCGTCCATCGCGTCTGCGGTGATGACTGTGACCCCCTTTTCAGGGCTTGCGCTAGCGCGACGCGACTGCGCCCGCACCTGCCAGCCGGCAGCGGCAAAGGCTTTGACCGCCGCCGCACCAAAGCGCCCGCGAGCACCAAGAATCAATACGGTTGGAGAGTGAGTGTTCATGATCTGCCTTTCTGGACGATGTTTGCGAATGGCGTCATTCTTCTCTTCCTGATTGAATGGCACAATACGCATAACTGAATTAAAGGTATGCACATATGAATACATCGAACCTACCGGTGTCCGCGTCCGCCACGCTGGACTGGAGCCTGCTGCAGGCCTTCCTCGCCGTAGTCGATGCCGGATCGCTGACCGGAGCGGCCCAGCGACTGGCCAGCAGCCAGCCGACATTGAGCCGGCAGATCAGCGAGTTGGAGAGTTCCATGGGGGTGAGCCTGTTCGAACGGGTCGCACGCGGACTGCGCCTGACCGCCTCGGGCGAAGCGCTGTTGCCCGCCGCACGCCAGATGCAAACGGCGGCGCAAGCCGTCTCGATGACGCTCTTGGGGCAGACCCAGGAAGTTGCCGGCACGGTACGTCTGACGGCCAGCGAAACAACCGCCACCTACATCTTGCCAAAAATTCTAGCGGACTTGCGGCTTGCGCATCCTGAAATTCAAATCGAACTGGTCGCGTCCAACCGCGTCGAAAACCTGCTCGAACGGCACGCCGACATTGCCGTCCGGCACGCCCGCCCGAGCCAGTCCGGTCTCGTCGCCAAGCGTATTGGCGCAACCCATATCGGCGCGTATGCACACCCGGATTATCTGGCGCGGGTCGGCGGCCGGGTCGACATTACCCAGGTGACTCGCTATGACTGGATCGGATACGATACCTCAGACGCTTTGCTGCACGGCTTTCA
>CAZAGR010000203.1:0-5446 GCA_964484585.1 uncultured Propionivibrio sp.
GGCGGCAGGACGAACTGCGAGGGCGGGTTGGTGCCGAACACGATATCGGCCTTCCGCTCGCCACCCTGTACGCCGCCCTCGATGAGTGGTCACAGAAAGGAGAAAACGCGTTTTTGGAGATAGAAGGAGACCCGAAACGAAGCGCCCGTTACCTGCTCGCAGACACCCCCGCCCTCAAACCCGCCCGTGAGTTTCTCTTCAAAGGCGCTGAGCTCTCTGCTAAGGCGCGCGAAAAAGGAAAACACAGCCGACTCCGAAAACAGAAACAGTTGCTCGGTAAAGAACCCAAAAAATAAGCCAGCGCAGCGGGTAAGAAGTATGGTCCTAGTCTAATCGAGATCGGCACATGTAATTTCAAGTAGTTAGGCCGAAAAAAGGAAGTAACTCACCGCCACTGAGCTAAAAAGCGAGGTTCTAGCCTCATTTTATGTAGGTATGTGTAAGTAGGGTCCTAGTCTAAATGGCGTAGAATCCGTAATCGTCCCAAATCGACACCAAAAATGTGTAGGTCTATGTAAGTAGGGTCCTAGTCTAACCCGAGTAGGGTCCTAGTCTAACCCGAGTAGGGTCCTAGTCTAATCGAGATCGGCATATGTAATTTCAAGTAGTTAGGTCGAAAAAAGTCAAACAATACAAAACAATAGTTTTGTTATCAGCGGGCGCGAGGCTTCCTGCCGTCGCCTGCGCCCTTTTGGGAATCGTGCACACCTCCCACGTTTACCCACACGAAATTCTCCCGCGAAACGCCCCGGAAGCCCGCGAGTATCCCTGGTTTTTGGCGGTCACCGCTGCGCATGGGTCGTATCCGGCCAAAAACACCCTTTTTTGCCACGAAAACGCTCCAAACGAGGGATTGGCCGTAAAGACGTCCCTGGTGGTTTTAACGGCATTTACGGCGTGCTTACTTTCTTCGTTTCCGGCCGCATGTGATTGAACAAATGATCAGTAGGGATATAAGCGCCTGTTTCCCTACCTGCCGGGATCTTTTGTGGCTCGTCTGGTGGGGAGGCTAAACTGCTGCGAGCGAGGCTTCCGGTGTAGTGCTTGCGACCGATGGACGCGCAGAGAAGCAGCCTACTCGCTCTGCTAGGCGCGGATAGGCCTCAAGGTTAGGAGCGCTCTTGTAATGGGCCACATGCTGCCACATACAAACCAGCGCGATGTCTTTGTAGTAGAAGCCTGGTGTTTCTGGCACGGTGCGTTGCTCCAGCCAAGCGAGGCCACTCTCTATCGACGCCATAAGCTTGCGGAAGTAGGTGATCGTATCAAGCCCAGAAAGACCACCTCGCGCCGCTAAGATGAGCACCACCTCGTTCTCCATAATTCCGTTGATGACCGCAAGGTGATTCATGTCATTGATGGCTTCACTGCGAACAGCAAAACGATCACCCGGGTCATACTTTCCAACAAGGTAACGAGCAATGTGGTCGGAGTTGATAATCATATCGCCTCCTTGCACCAGCGCCGGGACCTTCATCATTGGGTTATCACCGTATGCTGTCGTCGTTGTTGTGAGAATGTTGGGGTTTCGTATAAACTCAAATTCGACGTTAAACTCCGCAAGGAGGATGCGAATTTTGCGGGTGAAGTGCGAGAGGGGTGTTCCGTATAGCTTCAATTTTTCCATGGGCTTACCCTATTCAATGCGTGAGGCGACATCTCGAGATAGTACCACCAGAAGAACGGCACTTACAAAAACCGCAGGCCAGTATCCGGTATCTCTCAGGTTGGTGCATAAGGGTTTTAGTGTGGCGGGGTGGCACCAAACGGCACACCGGTGGGTGTGGTTCAGTGATTGGTATGATAACGAACAAAGACATGGAGCCACCCGATGATGCGCTCGAATCACCTTCACCGCGGAGAGGTTTTTCAGCGCTTTGTTATTAAGCGCAAGCTGCGAGAGACCGAGACAGGCACGCACTACGAAGCGATCCATTGTTTTGAAGCCAACCGCCCTGTGAGCCAGCTTTTGCTGGTGAAGCTCTTTGAGAACAGCGCTGTAGCCAAGGGCCGAAGGTATCAAGCAGTGCTTTCACGCTTGGGCCGTGAGCATAAGGGCCTGCCGCGCGTAATCGATTATGGGGAGACTCCTGCGCAGGACTTCTACCAAGTCTCCGAGCTGTTAGAGGGCGAGACGCTAGAAGAGCAGCTTGCACACGGGGCTCTCTCCCCGGCAATCGCGTTGGAGGCGATGCGACAGATAGTAGAAGCGCTCCTTGCTTTTGGTGAACCGCATCTCAGGCTGATGCCGCATCATATCTTCTTTGAGCATAGCGAGCTGCTGTCCTTCCGAACCCAAAGCATGAGGCCAGAGGCGCACCAGCTCTTCTACAAGGATGGCCACCGAGAGCTAGGCGCAGTGCGGGTTTTGGGCTTCGGAGACCACCTGCTGCCAGAGAACCAATCCCTGATGAAGCCCTGGAAGCCAGTCACCCTAGGCACCGCCAACAAAAACGGCGAATACGTAAGCTTCTTTCCTCCAGAAAAGAGTAGAGATGCGTTGCTTGCTGGTGATGTCAGGAGTGACGTCTACTCTTTAGGCGCACTTTGGTACTACATGCTGTCGGGTGAGCATCCCTTTATGGCTGACAGCTTTAGCAAAAAGGTGATGCTGTGCATGACCCAGCCCTTCCCGGAGGCGAGTGAGCGCTGCCCCTCGCTACCCGAAGCGCATCGCGTATTGCTGCGGCGTATGACTCAGAAAAACCCCGCCGATCGATACCCTGACATGGCGGCGCTCTCTGAGGCGTTGATGGCCTTGTCTGGTGAAGAGGTGGCACAAGCGCCAACCCGCTTTAAGCGAGGTTCGCTACAGCGCATTGAAGAACTACCGACTCACACCCTACTGCGACTGCGACAACTGAGCGAGTACGACCCGCTGCGCTTGGAGCCATACGAGGAAGGCACCCGGCGCGCGGTCGCCCTGCTGCGTGGGTTGCTTCGGTCAAATCGCACAAGGCCATTTTGGCAGTTGCACCCCACTTATTTGCTCAGCGTAGAGAGAGACAAGGTCATGGTGTATCCCCTGGCGCTCTTGCATTGGGTTTGTATTGAAGCGGGTCATCTCTCGCTGCACTTCAGCAGCGACCCACACCTGGCGTTACCGGCGAAGCTGCTGGACCCCGCTGACGCAACCCACGAGACGCCATTCCGGCAACGCTTTATGGAGGCGCCAGTGCGCTGCGCCATCCCGCAGACAATGAGCGCCCAAGAACTTGTCGAGGTGGTGCTTGGCTACGCGAGCGAGGCCCACGAGTCGCACAAGCGGAAGCAGGCGCGCCTCTCGCACGAGGCCGAGTTGTTTCCCGCGTTGTTAGAGCGCGTGCCTTGAACGCTGGGCCCTTCGAGAAGCAAGTATTAACTCGTGATAGTATCAGTTTGGGTTAGCGGGCGGGCGCTTGACACCCTCCTTTGTTCGTCCGTATGCTCCGCAATAACCAACAACCAAAAAAAGTAGAAGACCATGCCTGTAATGAGATTTCTGGAGCTACGCTGTATCAAACACACAGAGGTAGGAGGAGACGAACCCTATCTGGAGGCGGGCTTGAACAAGGTGGGCATGACCGTGGTTTGGTCCTCTGAAGATATGAAGAGCGGTCAAGCTGCCGACCTGAGCAACGTGAGGCCAATTGCGTTCCAAGACAAAATCTATCTCTCCCTGCATGAAAAAGACACCGTCAGCGATGACCTTTTTGGGGAAGGAACCATCACGGCTAGCGACCTCAACCGGGGGCGATTAGAGATAAATTTTCAGGAGAGCAAGGCCCATTACCAACTGGTTTACGAAATCACAAACGGATAGCGACCCCAATCCACACTCTCCTGTTCCTGTCGCTTTTGTCAGTTTAGATTCATAGTTTGTTTTATTGACAGTTTTTAACAAATTCCGTACACTCTATTCTGACACCATTCATAGGATAGCGAATGAAAGGGATGCGGGTAGGGTATCTTCGGGTCAGCAGCGACGACCAAAACACCGCCCGCCAGTTGGAAGGGGTTTTCGTCGAGAAAAGCTTTACCGACCACGCCAGCGGAAAAGACACCCAGCGCCCCCAACTCGAGCAGTTGCTTTCCTTTGTGCGCGAGGGGGACACCGTTGTCGTTCACTCCATGGACCGCTTGGCCCGTAACCTCGATGATCTGCGCCGCTTGGTGAAGCAACTTACCGGGCGCGGCGTTCGTGTCGAGTTTATAAAAGAGGGTCTTGTCTTTAGTGGCGAAGACTCTCCTATGGCTACCTTGCTCCTCTCTGTTATGGGAGCCTTCGCAGAGTTTGAACGGGCGCTGCTCAAAGAAAGACAGCGAGAGGGTATCGCCATCGCTAAACGAGAAGGCGTTTACAAAGGCCGCAAGCCTTCTCTTACCCCCGCTCAAGTCATTACCCTCAAACAACGCGTCGCCAACGGAGAGCGTAAGGCTGACCTCGCTCGCGAACTTCATGTCAGCCGCGAAACCATTTATCAATATCTTCGTCCTAAAGTTTGAGGCCAACCCAAAACAAACATTTTTGATCCAGGTCGCCATTATGCTTACGCTAGAAATCAACAAAGATCCCAAAGGATGGCAAGTGCGTGTACTTGAGGATGCCAACATCACCATCGTACATAAAAATCGCGAGGATGCGCTCCGTATATTGGCCGGAACCCTCACCGAAGCCAATGCACAACTCCAAGCCCAACCACAAGGCGGCTACCTCGCCTCGTATTCACAAATTTCAGGGGAAGGAGCCAGCGAAAGTCAGGCCAAGGCCGCGTTGATGAAGCGTCTTCACGCTTTCTTTTTAGAGCAGCTACAGGCCAGACCAAAATAATAAAATCATCAGTAATAATAGATATTACTGAGATAGATTCCTTCTAACACAGTTTTGAATCAGCTTGCTTGCCGCATTTGTTCGAGGCCATCAAGGAGGAGTTCAAGACCAAGCGCGAGTTGGTGCAAGCCATCGTGTCGTCCAGCGATAACCTCCTGTGACATCCCATTAAGATATGGGTACTGCTCGACCGGGATGAGAGGGAGAAACTGCGCTGCGGCGGGCGCATATTCGGCTGGGTCCAAAGGGAAGTTTAGCTTCTGAAGCGTAAAGCCGTAGAGGTAGGCGTCAAGAGCATTCCAGGCATGATCCGCCGCTGGATAGGAGAAACCAGCCGCCCGCAAACACCCAATGGTTGCATCGACATAGCGCAGCATGTTCGGGCCGATGTTAACCCGGGAGACGAACAGCATGGTTGCCCACGGGTGTTGCATCAAAACGGCGTGACTCGAGAGCGCGCGTTGGCGCATGGCCGCTCGCCAATCCCCACCGAGCACGGGTACCGCGATCTCGCTCACCACCAGCTCCACCAAACCATCAAGGAGATTCTCTTTGTTGGAGACGTGGTTGTAGAGCGACATCGCCTCGACCTGTAGCGCGTGAGCGAGATTACGCATCGAGAGCGAGTCGAGGCCC
>CAZAGR010000204.1:0-5391 GCA_964484585.1 uncultured Propionivibrio sp.
GGCCAGATTGACTGATGGCAGCCAATCGTTATAGCTGTTGCGCACCACCACTTCCGTCCCACCCCCGGTCGCAACATATCCTGTCGCATACGTCTCAGTGTGTACATGGCGGGTTCCGAGGTTGCCGCGCACGGGCAGACCGAATAGCTCGCTCTTGAAGTCCGCCATCAGGAAGAGTCCCTCATCATCTTCTGTGATTGAACGGTTGTTGACGCGCGCATTTCCGTTGGTGGTCGACGTGAGCGTAAAGTCACCAGGTCCGTTGGCTGGTCCTGATTGCAGGCAGTTGCAGTAAATGTTGTAGGCCGCAGCAATTGCATTCAGGTTGGGTATCACCCAAGTCGTAGCGGTGCCGGCGGGCAGACTGAGTCCGTTGCCGAAACCCGTAAGAGTTGTAGTGAGGCTTGCCGAACTTTCGCCGCCAGGTGGGGCGAAAATGGTCTCGCTCTGATTGGTACGGCGGAACTCGAAGGTACTGAACTTGTACGATTTCTGGTCGCCGCCAAATTTGACCGTGAGCTTGTCGGGAATCGCCTCCCAGGCAAGATCGACATGGACGCTGTTATTTTTATTGATCGCTCCCTGCGGACGAACCCGAATTTCACTGGTGGTCGTATTGGCGACGGTAGTAGATCCGGCTGGAACCGGCAAGATCGCCAAGCCACCGCCGATTTGCGTAACATCAACCGTTCCCCAGTTGATCGCCGGCAATCGGCTGTCGTTGGTAAAGTCTATCGAATACCCATTGACATTTTTTGCGTCCAGAGTTGTCGTCGTTTGGATCGGATTGTTGAACCGTGAGGTCGCGCGACCAATGCTGGCATTCAAATGAAGAGTGTCGCCGATATCTTGCTCGAGCGTGAAGGTTGGCTGCGTGAAGGTGGTCGACAGTTCGTCATAACGGGATTCTGACCGGACATCCACACCATCGAAAACTCCTTTGAGGAGCGAGCCGTTGGCGTCATAGGAGGCGCTGACCACTCGCGTTTGTGCTTTGCCGCCCTGGGCCGGGCTCCGGCTGAAGGAAATCGCTTCGATGAAATCTTCCTGCCGCGTTGCGTCGATCTTGGCGTAAAGCATTTCCAGCGTGAGCAAGGTTCCGTCAGCGGGGCGGGCCTGAATGGCGCCCGTGAAGCCAACCCGATCCTGGTCGTGAGTCAGGCGGCCGTATCTCGGGAGGCGCGGGTGAAAATTGCTGGTACTGGACGCCGCGCTGAATGCCGCGAGGTTTTCAGCGTTGGCAGCCGGGCGAAGAGCGCTGCCTGCACCTCCGGCACAGTTGGTCGCCGTCGCCGTATTACCTGTCGGGACTGCAACAGTGAGCGGTGGGCAAAAACCATTGGAGGAAGGTCCGTTATCCCAGCGGACAGCGCTGAATCCTTCTTCGTTGACTTTGCGTGCCCCGGATGCGCCTGAAAGCAGCCAGCCGAATTTCTTGTTCTCGTTGGTGTTGGCAATGAGGAAGGCCAGGCGCGGATCGGTCGACTCGGACATGTCGTTATATTTCACCTTTGCCGACACCGTCGCCGTAAAGCCCTTGTAATCCAGCGGACGTGCGGTTTGCAGGTCGACCGTGGCACCGAGGGATCCCTCTTCAACATCGGCCGACGAACTCTTGCGAACGGTGATGGAGTTGAACAGTTCAGAGGCGAATACGTTGAAGTCAAAACCGCGTCCGCGATTCGTGCCGCCGGAACTGTCCGTTGCGCCCGTGGTGGCCAAAGCCTCCATTCCGTTAATGCGCACGCGCGTAAAGTCGGAACCCAGACCGCGTACGGTAATACTGCGGCCCTCGCCGGCGTCACGGTCAATGACTACGCCCGGAATGCGCTGGAGTGATTCGGCAAGATTGGTATCGGGAAACTTGGCAATATCTTCGGCCTTGATGACATCCACAATACCGTTGTCTTCGCGCTTCTTGTTCAATGCGCTTTCCAGCGAGGCGCGAAAACCGGTGACGACGATCGTGTTGGCATCGTTGGTCGCTTGTTGTGCGTGGGCGCTGCCAAATGCGGCGAACACAGCCAGCGCCATGGTGGTATGGGCCAGGCGCGGGCCAAGGGGGGCGTACTTTGATTTCATGCGAAGGATCTCCTGGATTTGTTATGGTTCACGCGGTCAAAACGTGGGATGGTTGGACACACCGGCGCTGCAGGCGCTGCAAGGCTTGAAGCTCGTGCGCTGTAGTGCGCGCCGGGCTTTGCGGGTTTCAAAGAAAATCATCACGACGGGGAGAAAACTGATCGACCAGCATGCTGTTCTGTTCGAGTGCAATCACCCCGTGTAGTTTGGTTTTGCGAGCTATGTAGGCGTCACCGATGTGCAGCACGCGCTTTTCTCCGTCGACTTCCGCTTCAAAAGAGCCGGCCGCCACGTAGGCAATCTGGTCATGGTCCACATGAAAGTGTGGCGTTCCAATCGCACCCTTATCGAATTTCACCAGCGTGCACATCAACTCCGGCGTATGGCCGACGATTTTTCGGTAAATACCTGCGCCCAAGTCTTCCCAAGGCACTTGGCTATCGATAAAGTAATTCATGAAAATTCCCCGTGCGTGTTTTTGCTGTGCCTGAATGTAGTCATTTGGCCAACTCCAGAACGATGATATACAAAAAATATGGCTCGCACTAGTATTTTTTGAAACTTTGTTTCATAATTAACGAATACCGTTGCCAAAAAACATCGCTCGCCTACTCTCCTAAGAAAAAGGAATTCCCATGCAGATTCGTCAACCCTTCCATAGCGAACATGCGCGCACCCTCGACACTGAAGGTTTGCGCCGTCATTTCCTGGTCGAAAATCTTTTCGTGGCTGACGAAGCGACGCTGACATACAGTCAGATCGACCGCATCATCGTCGGGGGAATAATGCCGGTCAGCCGCAGCGTCACGTTTGCCGCTGAACTCGGCAAGCACACCGGAACTGATTTTTTCCTTCAACGCCGGGAACTCGGGCTGATTAATATCGGCGGCGCGGCCAAAATCACTGTGGATGGCACCGTATTCGAAATTGGTGGTCGGGAAGCGCTTTACATTGGTCAGGGTGCGCGCGCCCTCGAATTTGCCAGCGTCGACGCCGCCAACCCTGCAAAGCTCTATTTCAATTGCGCACCTGCGCACACCGCCTACCCGCACCGAAAGGTGACGATTGACCAGGCTTCGCCGGAATCCCTCGGCGCACCGGAGACGAGCAACCGTCGCACTATCTATAAATTTCTCGTGCCCAGTGTGTTGCCAACCTGCCAGTTGCTGATGGGCATGACCCAGCTGGAGCCGGGCAGTCTGTGGAACACCATGCCGTGCCACACGCACGACCGGCGCATGGAGGTGTATTTCTATTTCGACATGAACGAGAACGCGGCGGTCTTCCACATGATGGGCGAACCGACCGAAACCCGCCATCTCGTGGTGCGCAATGAGCAGGCGGTGATCAACCCAAGCTGGTCAATCCACTCTGGCGTCGGCACGCAGGCCTACACGTTCATTTGGGGCATGGTCGGCGAAAACCAGGTGTTTCCCGACATGGATCATGTGGCCATGACCACCCTTCGCTGATCCACCTTCTTACTATTACTCGAGTTCACATTCCCAATATGATTCTTGAAAAATTTCAATTGGCCGGACGCGTCGCCATCGTCACCGGCTGTAACACCGGGTTGGGGCAGGGTATGGCGCGTGCGCTGGCCCAGGCCGGCGCCGATATTGTCGGCGTCAATGTCAGTGCCCCGGACGAAACACGGCAGCAGATTGAAGGCATGGGTCGCAAGTTTCTCGACTTGCGCGCAAACTTGGCCGACATCAGCGGTATCGAAGGATTGGTCGCTGAAGCGAAGGCGTTCGGCGGGCACGTCGACATACTGGTCAACAACGCCGGAATTATCCGGCGCGAGGACGCCATCAAGTTCAGCGAGAAGGACTGGGACGATGTGATGGATATCAACCTGAAGACGGTGTTCTTCTTCTCCCAAGCCGTGGCGCGTCAATTCATGGCCCAAGGTAGCGGCGGAAAAATCATCAACGTGGCATCGATGCTGTCGTTTCAAGGTGGCGTGCGCGTGCCCTCCTATACGGCGTCGAAAAGCGGTGTCATGGGCATAACGCGCCTGATGGCGAATGAGTGGGCCGCTCACCACATCAATGTCAATGCCATTGCTCCGGGGTACATGGCGACGGACAATACCGCGGCGCTGCGGGCCGACGAGAAGCGCAATGCGGCCATTCTTGAGCGTATTCCGGCGGGTCGTTGGGGTTCGCAGGACGATCTCGCGGGCCCGGTTGTCTTCCTCGCGTCAGCCGCGTCGGATTACGTCAATGGCTACACCATTGCCGTCGATGGCGGCTGGCTGGCGCGCTAAGTCGGCCGCGCCGTCCCGCCAGCGCCGACTTTTTACCTGGCGAAAATCGAGATGTATGAAAACAAGCGGATAGGCTTCATGTTCGTGCTGCCTTTCGTGTTGGGCGTGCTGGGCTTCAAGCTCTTTCCCTTCATCATGAGCTTTGCGCTCAGCTTCACACAATATGATCTGATCGATCCGCCAGAGTTCGTCGGCTTGCGTAATTATCAGGAGCTATTTACCGACGATCCGCTGTTTCGGAAATCACTCGGTGTCACCTTGCTCTTTGCCGCGTTGGCGGTACCGATGCGTGTGGGATTCGCGTTGTTCATAGCGCATGTATTGAATTGCAAGCTGCGCGGCATCAACTTTTTTCGCTCGGCCTTCTACATTCCGTCGATTCTGGGTGGCTCGATCGCCGTTGCGGTTTTATGGCGCTTTATCTTCGCAAAGTATGGCTTGGTCAATCTGCTGTTGATCAAGGTCGGCATCGAACCCATCGCCTGGCTCGCTGACGAGCATTTTTCGATGTGGACCATCGTCTTGTTGTTCACCTGGCAGTTCGGCTCGGCGATGGTGATCTTTCTGGCTGCATTGCAAAACGTACCGGTGTCCTTGTATGAGGCGGCGGAAATCGATGGCGCCAGCAAGTGGCGACAGTTCCTCAGCATTACCGTGCCCCTGATCACACCAGTGATCTTTTTCAACGTGATCATGCAAATGGTGCATGCCTTTCAGGAGTTCAACGGGCCCTACATGATTACCGAGGGCGGACCGCTGCACTCGACCTACGTGCTCGCGCTGTACATTTACGATCAGAGTTTTCGGTTCTTCAATCTCGGGTATGGCGCGGCGCTGTCGTGGGTCTTGTTCGCGCTGGTGGCGGCGCTGGCCGGCATTTCGTTCTGGAGCTCAAAGTATTGGGTGTTCTATTCCGGTGAAAAGGAAGTCGCGAAATGACGGGGTTGGCTGAGGTAAGTGACACAGCCCCGGGAGTCGCGTCGACAGTCGATGCTTCGGCCACCCCATGGCTGCGTTATCTGGTGCTTGGCACCGTG
>CAZAGR010000205.1:0-5390 GCA_964484585.1 uncultured Propionivibrio sp.
CCAGACAATGAATTCAGAACAGAACTATGATTCCTGCGTAAGCGTTTGCCGTGTCATGCTCAAGCGCATTCTGCCGGCGACGATGTTCGAGCGCATCATGAAGCTCACCTACTCTCTAAAATAGTCAAACCATGAAATCCAGTTGCGCAGCAAAAGCCCTGACCGGATAGCCTCACTCAATGTCGGAGACAACCATTTCAAGCCGATCCCGAACAGGCTGGCTTTCTGAGCCCTTGCTGCATTTTCTCGTTTTAGGAGCACTGATATTTGTGTTGAGCGCCGCCTGGGATCAAGTATCCCCAAGCCAAGCCAGCATCGTCGTCAGCGAAGCACGCGTCAAGGCGCTGGCGGAAAATTTTTACCGTACGTGGCAGCGTCCGCCAAAAGAATCAGAACTTGCGGGCCTGATTGAAGACCACATTCGCGATGAAGTGCTGACGCGCGAGGCACAACGTCTGGGACTCGATCGCGACGATCAGGTGATACGTCGTCGCCTGCGGCAGAAGATCGAAATCATCACCGAAGAAGCGGCTGCGGCGATACCGCCAACCGATGAGGCATTGAATGACTACCTGAATCAGAATGCCCCGACATTTCGCAGTGAAACGCGCGTAGCGTTTCAGCAGATTTTTTTAGATCCATCGGCGCGCGGCGACCACGTAAACGCAGATGCAGCAAAACTGCTGGCTACGTTAAATGACGGCTTGGAAGGCGGCTCCGGCAAATCGCAAATAAAAACAGACCCGCGCGATTTTGCAAAATTTGGCGATCGGCTTTTTATCCTCAAGCCCGTCTATGCGTTGGCAGGTCAGCGTGAAATTGCAGCAATCTTCGGAGCCGAATTCGCCGCAGCGCTGCCTGCCCTGCCGCCCGATCGATGGAGTGGCCCGATCGTATCCGGCTATGGCTTGCACCTTGTTCGCATCGATGAAATTGCGCCTGGCAAAAATCCGACTCTCGACGAAGTGAGACCGCTTGTGGAGCGCGAGTGGCGCAACGGACAGCGCAAGGCCGCCGCCGAGGCGCAGTATCAATCTCTGCGCGCCGGGTACCAAATCGTTGTGAAATCTCCGGGCAACTTCGCCTCCGGCGCGGCTTTGGCCAAAAACGGACCTTGAGATTGCAACCCCGCCTGCGCGCCGTGTTAGTCCTATCGGCTTGGCTGCTCTGCACACTGCCGCGCACCGTTTCAGCGCATGAACTTCAACCCGGTTTTCTTGAACTGAGGGAAACGGCAACGGGAAGTTATGCCGTCTTGTGGAAACAACCAACCGCGTCCGGGACACCACTAAGACTGACACCTGCCTTTCCAGCAAGCTGTCAAGCGGAATCGGCACCAAAAATCGAAGTACTTCCTCAAGCCTGGGTGTGGCGCGCACAAATCGCCTGCAGACATGGACTCGCAGGACAAACCCTCGCCATCGAAGGTCTGGAAGCATTTTCAACCGATGTACTGGTCCGAGTCGCGCACCTCGACGGCCGCACCGAAACACATTTGCTGAAACCCGCCGATCCTGCGATAAGGCTGGATGTGTTCACTGAATCCACCGAAACTCGGCGCGGCCGCTGGACTTATTTGACGCTGGGTATCGAACATATTGCCCTCGGCGTCGATCATCTTTTGTTCGTGCTTGGGTTGCTCTTGATTGTGGCCAATCGCTGGATGCTGATCAAGACCATCAGCAGTTTCACGGTGGCGCACAGCATCACGCTGGCGATCGCCACACTAGCGCAAATACAGGTCCCGGCAGCACCGCTCAACGCCGTGATCGCGCTATCGATCCTTTTTCTCGCGCCGGAGGTGGTTCGTGTCTGGCGGGGTGGAAACGGTGCGAACAGCAGTCTGACGATACGCCAACCGTGGCTGGTGGCATTTCTGTTCGGCCTGCTCCACGGTTTTGGCTTCGCCAGCGGTTTGGCAAGCCTCGGGCTGCCACGCGACGAGATCGCGCCAGCTTTATTGCTGTTCAATGTCGGTGTCGAGTTGGGGCAATTGGCATTCGTCTTTTTGGTTATTGGTCTGGAGCGCGCATTTCGCATACTGCAAATCCAGTGGCCTCGCGCAGTGACCATGCTGCCGGCGTATGTGCTCGGTTCGCTGGGTGCGTTCTGGACCCTGCAACGCGTTGCGATACTGTTGGTTCGATAACCATAGTGGGCACGGCGACACGACGGAAGCCATGACTAAGGATCAAGTTTTTGAATTGCGCCGTGCCGCCGTGCCCGCTGTTGTGAATGCTTTTCCGGCTCGTCCGGCTTAGGAACGAGAAAATGAACAAATCGGTACCTGCTCTGCTAGCTCTGCTCGCCACCACGCCGGCCTTGGCGCACTCCGAGGCGGGACAGGCCGGCGGATTTTTGGCCGGCATCATGCACCCCGTCAGCGGTTTGGATCACGTGCTGGCGATGGTCGCCGTCGGCTTATGGGGCGCGCAGTTGGGCAACCCAGCGCTCTGGCTGTTGCCTGTTACGTTCCCCCTGGTCATGGCATTTGGCGGCTTCCTTGCCTTGATCGACGTGCCGGTGCCCGGCATTGAGCTCGGCATCGCCTGCTCGGGCATCGTGCTCGGTTTGGCGGTAGCGACATCGCTGCGGCCGCCACTTTGGATCGCAACAACTGTGGTCGCCATTTTTGCCGTATTCCACGGCCACGCGCACGGCACCGAGCTCCCAGCGGGCGCCAGCGGGCTTGCCTACAGTGTCGGCTTCGTGATGGCTACCGGGATGCTGCATGCAAGCGGAATCACCATCGGCCTGATTCAGCGCTGGCCGCGTGGCCAGTTCGTATTGCGCGGCCTGGGCGGACTTATCAGCGCGGGAGGCGTCTATTTTCTGCTGGGCGCAGTGGGCTGATGACGAACCGCGGCAGGTTTGGTTTGCTGGTAGCACTCAGCGGTGCCCCACTTCCAGTTTTCGCCCATCTGGTCAGCACAGGACTGGGGCCAGTGTACGATGGTATCGGGCATTTCTTCCTCAGCCTTGAGGATCTGCTACCCTTGCTTGCGCTACTCGCCATCAGCGGTCTGCAAGGTCCCGCAGGAGGACGCCGTGCCACATTCTGGCTGCCGCCCGTGTGGTTGCTTGGCGCCATCGTTGGCGCCTTTCTGTTGCCCGCGTCGCACCTGCCGTCGTGGCTGACCCCGGTACTGGCGATGAGCATCGGCATTCTGCTTGCTACCGATCCACGACTTTCGACCTCCTGGCTCGCCGGAGTATCGCTGTTAGTTGGCGGCACCCTGGGATTCTCGACCGGAAACGCATTGGCGTCTCAGAGCGGTGCCTTTTTGATGCTGCTGGGAAGTGGTGTTGCACTCTCTGTCCTGGGTACATTGATCGCCGCAGCGGCTGTAAAAACGAGTTCAGGACCGCCATGGCTGCGCATCGCCATGCGTGTTGGCGGAAGTTGGGTTGCCGGAATCGGTTTGATGATTCTGGGCTGGCAATTACGCTAACTGGCTACGTCGTTGCGTCCGGTTGATTTTCCGGTGCGGCGGCGATAAACGCTGGCAAAGTACGGCACAGCGTATCAATCCGCAGCAGCGTTGGGTAGCGCGTGAGATCGACATCGTAGCGGCGCGCATTGGTCATCTGCGGGATCAGAAAGACATCGGCGAGGCCGGGGCTACCACCGTGGCAAAAGATCCCGGTCGCGCTATCTCTGGCCAACTGAATTTCGAGTGCAGCAAAGCCAATTTCAATCCAGTGACGGTACCACGACGCCTTCTGCTCCTCCGTGATCAGCAGGGTGCCGGTCAAATAATTCAATACCCGCAGATTATTGAGCGGATGAATTTCGCAGGCGATAGACAACACCAGCGCCCGAACGCGGGCCCTCGCAACTGAATCAACCGGCAGAAGAGACGGCGACGGATGCGTTTCCTCCAGATACTCACAGATGGCAAGCGATTGGGTCATTAGATCGCCGCCATTTTCGAGCGCCGGCACCAGGCCCTGCGGATTGAGTGCCAGAAACCCGGGAAGCTTTTGCTCGCCACCAGCGCGCAGCAAGTGCACCGGCACACTCTGCGGTGTCAATCCTTTGAGTGCCAAAGCAATTCGGACCCGGTAAGCGGCAGATGAACGAAAGTAGGTATAAAGTTTCATGGGCTTTGCTCCTGCGTCAAGTCGTGATATTGGTGACTACTCTAGCAGCGTTGGGTTCGCGGCAAGTCGAAGAACCGGTATTCGCTGATCTTCCTGGACGTACTTGATCGGAACATATTGACCAATTATTGACCAGCCAGGATGAAACTCTTTGCACAAAGTATTGAGCGACATCAATTGCTGCCTTTCAACAGCGTGAGAGAATTCATTCGATCATATTCTGATGAGGCAGCCGTAAGCGCAAATCCATGCCGTCCAGACAACTGATGAAGTTTTCACTTGCTCGCGTGATCGTCATGCTCACTTTGACAAGCGCGGCTTACTCTGTCCTTGCGTTCGATTTTGTATGGAGCGATGGTGTCACCGGCAAGTTTCAGACAACCCTAACTGCCGGAACCCTGATCCGGATGGAAGATGCCGACCCGGCACTTCTCGGCGCATTGGCGACAAGGCGGGTCGGGCTGACGACCGGGCAGCTAAGCGGCAACACGGGCGGCAATGATCTGAACTTTACCAAGGGACATCCTGTCTCCACGGTGATCAAGGGCATGTTTGATCTTGAACTCAAGCATCAGAGTATCGGGATCTTTACCCGCATCAAAGCCTGGCATGATTTCGAATTGGCCGACGGTAGCCGCGCCTACGGCAACCCGCCCAACGGCTTTCGCCAGAATGTGCCGCTCAGTGATGCGGGTTTTGCCGCCGAGGCAAAATTCAGCAACGTACTGTTTGCAGATGCCTACGTGTTCGGCAAATACCAGCTCAATGATCGGGACGCATTGGATATTCGGGTCGGCCGGCAATCGCTGAAATGGGGTGCCGCGCGCCTGATGCGCAGCGAACTCGATGTCATCAATCCAGGAGATTACCCCGCAGCGTACCGACCGGGCGCACTTGCCGAGGAAACACGCGTTCCGGTCGAGCTGATTTATGTTAACTTCAGCCATGGCAAGGATTGGGGAATCGATGGCTTTGTGCAATATAAATTTCGGCGCAACGCCTATACGCCCTGCGGTGTATTGGTGGCACCGACCAGTTATTCGCCTCCCGGTTGCAACTACGTGTCGGTGATCCCGTCCATTGACGATGAGCGAACCATTGCCTCCGGCACCTTCCCAAAACGCAATCCGGATGTCCTCCCCTCCAACTCTGGTGAATACGGGCTATCGCTGCGCTACCAACTCACGCCGGAAACCGAACTTCGCGGCTACCTGATGAACTATCACGAGCGATCATCACGCACCAACCTTATCAATGCTGATCTGCCCGGCTACGGCGCGCTTGCA
>CAZAGR010000206.1:0-5389 GCA_964484585.1 uncultured Propionivibrio sp.
AACTTGCACCGTGTCACCCGATTTGGCCTGATTGACCGCGTCTTGAATCAGCTGGCCCGGCTTAACGGTGATAATTTTTCCGCCCGCCGCGTCCATTTGCAGGGATGCTCCGACGACTCCCGAGACCGCGGATCTCCTGGTGCCGAGCGTCGATTCGACGGACGCCGTCCCGCCAGCGCCAGCGCTGTGCGTCCCTTCGGGAACTTTTGCACCTTGCTCACGCGCAATGTAGTAACCCGAGCCCGCAGCAATAACCACGGCCGCGAGACCGCCAAACAATACTCTCGTACTCATGGAACCCCCCTGGCAAACCTGCTTTTTTTTACTGCTATTTTTTATTTACGCGCTTGCAATGATAAGCCAGACGGCAACTTGTCCGGCCTCGCCGGCTTGAACGATTCATCCGTCAAAGCCTTGAGAAAATCCACCAAGCGATCTAACTCCTGATTCGAAAGCTTCGGCTCCCAGATGTGCCAATGCAGGATCAATTTTTCCCCCTTTGGCACGGCGTGTCCCCGCCCTTTGGTGTAAAAGTTTACCGTTTCTCGCAAAGAATTGAAACGCCCTGAGTGCATATAAGGCGCGGTCAGTTCAACGTTACGGAGACTCGGCACCTTGAATCCGCCTCGCAGGCCGGGCTCTTTGCTGCTTTCTCCGGCCCCTGGGTCAAAGCGTTGCCCATCCGGTTCTGGAGTGCCTAGTACAGCGATCTGCTGATTGGAAAACAACGGAGGCGTATGACACTCCGCGCAACGAGCGACGAACGAACGAAACACATTCAGCCCCTCAAGTTCCTTGGGCGTCAGGGCATCGGCGACGCCGTGAGCATAAAGGTCATAGCGACTATTGAGCGAAATCAGTGAACTTTCAAATGCCGCGATTGCCCGATAAACATGATCCACACGAATTCCCGCCTTTGCATCGCTGAATGCACTGGCAAATAAGCGGCGATAGACCGTATTGCCGTTCAAACTTGCCAACAACTGCTGTGGCGTGTTCGCCATTTCGGCGCTGTCGTAGAGCGGCCCCAGCATTTGCGCTTCAAGCGTCTTCGCGCGACCATCCAGAAACAGCCGTGTCAGAAAACCGGCATTCCAGAGGCTGGGGGCGTTACGGCGTAGCGCGTGACCATCCTTGCCGATGCTGCGTGGCCGGCCATCGGCGAACCCTTTGTCGGGGTCATGGCAACTGGCGCAAGCCTGCTTTCCATCCACCGATAGCAAAGGATCAAAAAACAGGTAGCGTCCGAGATCAATCTCCTCCGCTGTGAATCCATCACGAAACGGCGGCAAGCCGGTTTTCAAGCCACCAACACCGGCATTCTGCAAGGATGAATACTGCTGATAGGAGGTGCGCAGGAAGCAACGACCTTCGCGCTTTTCAAAACTGGCCGGGCATTGAGGTGATAACACAATCTCTGCGGCCCAAGATGGCAGCGCCGCAGCTAGGAGTGCGAGTGCAAGTGCAAGTGCGCCGCGCACGCGGAATCAGTTCTTCAGCGTGCCAACATGGGCGAGCACGTCACGCACACTCTTTGTGTCAGGCAACATGCCGGCTCCAACGCGCATTTGTGCGCCCCATTTGTCGTCTTTGTGAGAACCGCGGGTACCGCTCCGGAAGGCAATGATCTGTCGCTCCAGGTACCCCGGATCAATGCCTACAAGACTTGGAGCGCCAAGCATCTTGTTACCCTTGCCGTGACTGCCATGGCACGAACTGCAAATCGCATTGAATTGAGTGCTGCCATTGGCCATGTCCGCCTTGGCTGCACCGGTGACTTTCTTTGCTGGCAAGGCAGCAACATAGGCCGCCACCGCTGTCCGCTCGGCATCAGATTTGATCGCCGAGACCGCCGCCCGCATCTGCGCTCCAAAACTGTCAGCTGCGCCCGCGCCACGAACACCGGATGAAAAATTCGCCAATTGACGCTCGATATACCAGACGTCCATACCGCCAATATTCGGCGCACCGATTTTGGCATTTCCTTCAGCGGCAACTCCGTGACACGCGCTACAGGTCGCGTAAATTGCCTTACCGTCCGCAGCCAGCGAACCAACGGCAACTACTAGCAGAATCGAAAATGCAACAACACGCCAAGGTGTTTGAATCATCGCTCAGGGACTCCAAAAAATATACGCGCCAGCTGCTACATCGTTGAACCGCATTTTCACAACATTGAGCAACAGACAGCTTCAGTTGGCGCGACTTAAAAACCTTGCGGAACAGTTGCCCTACAGATTTTTTATAATGGCGACTGCGAGCAAGATACCACGCGAATCTCCGGGTAACATTCGTCCGTCTGCGCTGCTCAGCGTGGTGTGTTTCTAAAAAAGAGTTGCAAGGCTGAGGCTGCGCAGTTAAAGTTCAGGCAAATTGGAATTGAAAATGAAGTTGGTCGGGCGCATTTGTACCGGCTTTCAATCGAGGAACATGGAAAAAGTCTAATGAGTTACGCCGATCCACATGATTCGGGCCGACGGTTTACCGGCTTTGCTACGGTAGTAATTTTCCACGTCATACTGGTGTATGCGCTCGTCAACGGCCTTGCCCGAAAGATTGTCGAGGTCATCCAGGAGCCGTTGGAAACCAAGCTTATCGAAGAAGTAAAGCCGCCACCACCGGACAAGCCGCCACCACCCCCGCCACCCAAACTCGCGTTGCCGCCGCCCCCGTTCATCCCGCCGCCGGAGGTGCAAATAAGCTCCCCGCAGCAGCAGAACGCCATCACAACCGTGACCAGCACCAAGCCACCGGCGGAGGCTCCTATTCCACGTCCGGTTGTCGCAGCAGGGCCAACGCATACATCAGCCGTTGTCGACGCACGCAACTGCTCTAAACCAGAATACCCACCGGCATCGCTGCGTGCGCAAGAGACGGGCCTGGTGGTACTGCAGTTCCTGATTGGAGCCGACAGTTCGGTACTGGACAGCAAGGTGGAACGATCTTCCGGCTACCGCCGACTGGACGACGCTGCCAAACGGGCACTGAGTCTTTGCAAATTCAAAGCTGGCACAGAAGAAGGCAAGCCTGTGCAATCATGGGCCCGAATTGAATATCAGTGGAAGATCGATGACTAAGCAGTCCCTGCCCTAGTCGACTGTCCGCACACTTTTCAACTTTACATCTTTATCAACCCGTTTTTTTGTTACGCAACCGGAAGGATTGATTATGCGAGTTACCCCGAACACACGAGGCTTCTTGGCCGTTTCGCTGGCCCTGGTAGCACTTGCACTGATGCCGCTATCGAGTTTCGCCGAGGGCGCAGGGCCGGCAGTTGAAACTGTCACCAACCCCTACGGCCTCGAAGCTCTCTGGAAGGAAGGCGACTTTGTCTCCAAAGGAACGTTGCTTATCCTTTTCATCATGTCACTGGGTTCGTGGTACATCGGCATCGTTAAACTCATTGAACAATCGCGTATGCTGCGCGAAGCCAAAGAGGCCAAGCTGACCTTCTGGGCTGCGCCAACGGTTGAAGAAGGTGCGCGAAAACTGGCTGAGGATAGTGCGTTCAGATACCTCGCCGATGAAGGCATCAAAGCAGCCACTCACCACGATGGAGATATGACCTCATCGATTGACCTTTCCACCTGGATCGGTATGTCACTCCAGCGTGCGTACGACGAAATCACTGATCGCTTGCAGGGCGGTCTCGCCTTCCTTGGTACCGTGGGCTCCACCGCGCCGTTCGTCGGACTGTTTGGCACGGTCTGGGGTATCTACCATGCATTGACCGCAATTGGTATTTCCGGACAGGCATCGATCGACAAGGTCGCCGGCCCTGTCGGCGAGGCACTGATCATGACGGCCATCGGTCTGGCAGTTGCCGTGCCGGCCGTACTTGGCTACAACTGGATGGTACGCCGCAACAAAACCTGTATAGGGCACGTCAAGCATTTCAGCAGCGAACTGCACATGGTGTTGCTGGCTGGCGGGAAAAAGGGCGTACGCAATTAAAAAGCGCTAAATCAGCGAACGCCATACGGAGTCAAACACGATGAGCATGAATGTAGGTTCTGCAGATGCCGAAGACGAAGTTGTCTCGACTATCAACACCACGCCGCTGGTAGATGTGATGTTGGTTCTCTTGATCATCTTTTTGATCACGGTACCGGTCGCCATCCAAACTGCCAAAGTTTCATTGCCCCTGGAAACTAATATTGCAACCCAGACCAAGCCGGAAAATATAACCATTTCGGTAGATAAAGAAGGGCAGATATTCTGGGGTCAGCAGTTGGTTCCCGATAATAAAGATTTGGTGAATCGACTGAAGGAAGTTGCGGTGATCGTTCCGCAGCCGGAAGTGCATATTCGTGGTGACCGCGTGGCACGCTACGAACCGGTAGGTCGTGTTGTTTTTGCCTGCATGCGGGCGGGTATCGTCAAGGTGGGATTCATCACTGAACCCCCGCCTCGCGGCTGATGCGGAAAACTGAGAGAAGAAAGAGTTCGCCATGAGTATGAATATGGGTAGCGCTTCGGGTGAAGACGAAGTGATGGTCGAAATGAACACTACGCCGCTGATCGACGTAATGCTGGTTCTATTGATCATGCTGATCATCACCATTCCTGTGCAAACGCACGCCGTAAAGCTGAACATGCCAGCGGGTGCCTCGACGCCGCCACCCACACCGCCAATCGTCATTCGTATCGATGTTGATTTTGACGGCACAATTCTCTGGAACGGTGAGGTTTTAGCGCGTCGCGTCGATACATCGCGCGGTCTGTCCCTGTTTTCCGAGAACGTTCAGGCTGGCTCGCAGACTCTTGAATCCCGGCTGATTGAAGTGGCAAATACGGCCGATCAGCCTGAAGTGCATTTGCGCCCAAACAAACTGGTGAAGTACGAGCACGTTGCTTATGTAATGGCCACCGCGCAACGACTCGGCGTCAAGAAGCTCGGCGTCATCGGCAACGAACAGTTTGTCGATTAAGCAATGTCGACCCAAAAAATGAAGCAATTCATTGAACATTCCCCCGCAAAGAGCACGGCCCTTACTATCGCCGTTTTGCTTGCGCTGACCGCAAGTGCAAGCAACGCACAAGAAGGTACTCCTGCTCCAGCAGCAGCAACGAATACCGTACGAGCCGAGGTGGCGAAACCGATTCAGGCTGCGCTGGACCTTTTGAAAGCCAAAAAATACAAGGACGCACTGACTAAAGTCCACGATGCTGAAGCGGCGCTGATGATTCTCCCTGGCCGGACCCCGTTTGAGAGCTACATGGTTCAGCGGGTCAAAGGACAAGTAGCATCATCGTCCGGGGATGCTGCGGTTGCCGCAGAGGCGTTTGAGGCAGCGATTGCATCGCCGGCCATTCCATCCAACGAAAAAATCATTCTGTTGAGCGCGCTGGCCGGCCAATATTACACGGCGAAGAATTACGCCAAGTC
>CAZAGR010000207.1:0-5365 GCA_964484585.1 uncultured Propionivibrio sp.
TTCTGCAAATCGTGACGCATGCCGACCCTAAAACGGCGATTGACTGGGGTGCCAGGCGTAAGCCATACTCCACACGCCCTTTGGATTTCCTATCCTTCTTAGCCGCTCAGGCCATGTTTAGCACTCAATCACACATCCACTGGTGGATATGCCTAGAATCTCCACAGAGGGGGAATGAGTGATGCTGCGAGCGGTTGTAGTCTGGTTCGTGCTGTGGGGCGTCTTTCTTTTCCTGCTGAAAAAGCTGGGCGTGATGAAACACGATGGTGCAAATGTCTGGCTACCGCGAGTCCTTCGCGGGGTGGCCGCCATGGTGCTTGCCAGCCTCTTGCTCGCAGCAGTTGTGTTCGTTTTTTGATTGGAGAATGCCGTGAAAAATTTTGGAAACCTTGGCTTGGCAATCGTCGGCGCTGTCACATTGTCCGGGTGCATTCAGCGCATTGAAACCGGGGAAGTAGGTCTGCGCATCGGCTTCGACAAACAAGTCAATCTCACTGAGTTGCAGCCCGGCACGTTCAATCAAACGATCGTTGGCGATGTCTTGACCTTTCCCGTGCGCGACATCGCTTTGGATATCCAGAACATGACGCCTCAGGCGGCCGACAACAGCACCTTGGCGGACTTCGACATGATGGTCATCTACAGCATCAATCCAGCCAGCGTTGGCGAACTGTACACGACAAAATCGCGTGGATTTCATGCCTATGTGAACGACGACTGGTTCCTGATGTACAACTACCTGACGAGCATCGCACGCTCTGCTGCCTATAAGGCGGTGCGCAAGCACGAGGCACTCAAAGTTGCCGATGCGCGCCAAACTATCGAATCCGAAACCATCGAGGGCATTCGCGCAACGCTCAAGGAAGAACACCTCGATGCAGCGCTTACGGTCAATCAGGCGCAGATTCGAAATGTCCAGCCCGCTGCGGCCATCATTCAATCGGCCAACGATGTCTTGCGTGCGCAAAATGAGCTGAAAACCAAGCAGATCGAAGTCGAAACCGCCAAGAAGGAAGCCGAGCGCCTCAACGCACTTGCCGCGAACAAAGACAATATTCGCGTGATGGAGCTTCAGATTCAAAAGGAATTGGTCGCGGCGCTGCGAGAGAACAAGAACGCCATTTATGTCATTCCGTCAAACATGACCTCGTTGATGCTCAAATAGTCACGAGCGGGGAGTCTGGCCACGACCCGACCGGCGGGGCCGTGCTACAGACGCCTTGCAAGCAAATGCTGAGGAGCCTCAAAGGAGCCTCAAGCGAGATCCCTCGGTCGTTCAGACCATCAGCTTTGTCCAATCCAGACAAACTCCCCGGTGAAGTGGCGTAGGAATTTTGTCTGCTTGACGATGAGCACACCACGAATGCTGCCGGCCTTCTGCGTGAGCTCAGCGATGACCTCGGCCGCGTAATCGAAGTGTGACTGGGTATGTATCCGGCGCGAGAACGCGAGTCGCACCAGTTCCATGCTGTGGTAGGTCTCGCTACCGTCGTTCAGATGCTTGCCAAACATCACGGACCCGATCTCCACGTCGCGCACGCCACCCTCGATGTACAGCGCATTGCACAAGACCCGCGCCGGGTAGTGTGCCTGCGGCATCTGCGGCAACACGGTTCCGGCATCGAGATAGACGGCGTGCCCGCCGGTTGGCTAGACGAAACCGATGCCGGCCTCCTCCAGCTTTTCGCCCAGGTATTCAGCTGCGCGCAGAGGGTAGCGCAGGTAGTCTTCCTCCATCGCCTCTTCCAGCCCGACGGTCAGCGCAACGCGATCGCGCCCGGCCAAACCACCAAAGGTGGGGAAGCCCTCCCTCATGATGAGCATTTCACGCACCGGCTCCAGCCACTTGTCGGAGCGCAAAACAATGAAGCCGCCGATTTTGACCACGCCATCCTTCTTGGCGCTCATGGTCGCGCCGTCGGCTTAGGAAAACATCTCGTGGCAGATGGCTCGATTCGACGTGTTCTCGTAACCCGGTTCGCGCAACTTGATGAACATCGCATTCTCGGCGAAGCGGCACACAACCATGATCAGCGGCTTGCCATGGCGCTTGAGCAGCGCGGCGTAATCGCGAATATTGGCCATCGACACCGGTTGCCCGCCTCCGATGTTGTTGGTCACCGTGATCATGCCGAACGGAATCTTGTCCGCATCGCTCCGGAGCAGTGCCTCGGCGCGTTCCAGATCGATATTGCCTTTAAACGGATGGATCAACTATGGTTGCAATCCCTCGGCGATCACCAGATCACGAGCGTCGACACCGACAAATTCGAGGTTGGCACGCGTCGTATCAAAGTGGCGATTATTCGGCACGATCTGTCCTGCCTTGGACACGGCGGAGAACAATACCTTCTCGGCGGCCCGGCCCGGATGGATGGGAATGAAATTCGCTATGCCGGTGATGTCGTGGAATCTGCCCGTTGAATTTCCTATCCTTCGAAACTCGTAGAATAAAACAAAGTTTGAGATCACCCAATACGAGATATCTGCCCTTAGTGGACAAAGGAAACGTCACATGAATCAATTGAGCTTGCGGCAAAAATTATTTCTCCTTGTGTCAGTATTCACCGCCGGATTTATCGGCTCTGCTATATATAGCTTGATGACAATTGACCAAGTTAAGGTCAATGGACCGATTTACCAGAAAATTGTTCAGCAAAAAGACCTTTTGGCAGACATTTTGCCTCCCCCAGAATATCTGATCGAATCGTATTTAGTGACCTTCCAAATGGTAACTGGCGACAAAGCAAAGTTACCTGCACTGATTGAGAAGAGCAAGGCATTGGCCAAGGACTTCGATGATCGTCGCGAGTTCTGGTCAAAAGACTTGGCCGATAGCGAGATAAAAAATTTGGTGATTAACACTTCCTACAAGCCAGGCAAAGAATTTATAGACATACAGCAAAAGCGCCTGATTCCCGCTTTACAAGCCGGCGATGCAACCGAAATTGCGACAGTGCAAGCTGTGCTCGAACAGAAATATAACGAACACCGCGCGGCAATAGATGACTTAGTTACTAAGACAACGGCGCAGGCGGCCACATATGAGAAAAAAGCGGCCGAGGTCATTAACGCTAAGAACACGATGGCGCTAAGCATCATTGGTTTTTGTCTCGTGCTCGGCTTGCTGGTGGCGCAGTGGATCATTCGAGATGTGATGACTCAACTTGGCGGTGAACCGGCACTTGCGGCGAAAATTGCGCGTCAAATTGCGGAAGGTGATCTATCGTTTCATATCTCCGCGCGTACCGGCGACAACACAAGTTTGTTGGTTGCGATGAAGAAAATGCAGGAAGCGCTGCGTGGGACGATCAGCCAAATTCAAACGGCGGCAAAAAATGTATCCAAGGACGCGCAGGCCATGAGTGTCGCAACGACGACTGTGTCTGCATTTTCAGATAAGCAAAGCAAAGCTGCCGCGGTCACGGCTGATTTTGCGGAGAAACTAACTTCCAAAATTGTCTCTATCACCGGCACTTCCGATGCGGCACGCGGTATGGCGGAAGAGTCTGGCAGCTTGTCAGGCGATGGCAGCAACAAAGTTCAAAGTGCAATTTCCGAAATCAATATGATTGCTGATGGCTTTGGAGAGTCCACGCGGTTGATTAGAAGCTTGGGTGTACATTCCAAGGAAATCTCTGCGGTGGTCAGCGTGATTCGAGAAATTGCCGATCAAACCAATCTGCTAGCGCTAAATGCAGCCATTGAGGCGGCGCGTGCGGGCGAGCAGGGCCGGGGCTTTGCCGTCGTCGCTGACGAGGTACGCAAACTCGCCGAACGTACTACGAAATCAGCGCAAGAAATCGTTGTCATGATCAATGCAGTTCAGGGTGGTACGCAAAGCGCTGTGCGCAGCATGGGTGAAGGCGAAGCGCAGATTGCTGAAGGTGTCAGCATGGCATCCGAAGCTGGTGAAGCCATGCTGAAAATTCAGGCAAGCAGTGGCAAAGTAATCGAGTCAGTGACGCAGATTTCTGCTTCACTGCGCGAGCAGAGTGCGTCCAGTGCCGAGATTAAGAACCACATGAATGAAGTTGCGGCAATGGCCGGCGTCAATAGCTTGGCCGTCAAAGAAATTACTGAGGCGGCAAACAACTTAAAAACCATGGCACTTGGACTAGAGACATTTACCAGCCACTTCAAAATGCCGGTTCATGCATAACTTCCGGGTACGACATTCGCGCCAGTGTTTCATGGGAGGCAAAATAGCTCTACTCCGAGCGTCGCTCCGACGAACGTACTCAATCTGAGCGTCGCCTATCGGTAAAGTCGAATGAGTACTGCAGATTGCAACCCGTCATTGGGTTTGCCGAGACGTGCCAGAGTTTTATGCAAACGGATTCAATTGAGGCCACGAAAACGTAGGTCGGCTTTCGGATGAGGTGTAGCCATTGGGATCAACCGCGGGTCCGCAGGCGAGTAAAACTCCTCTGAACGGCAGGTGTCCAATAGCTGGTCGTCGCTTATCGCTGCAAACCAGCCGGACGGCATGAGATGGGCGCGGATCCTTTAAGCCGCCGGCACAGCTGCGCCCAACTGGTGGTATACCGCCAACTCGAAACCCATCAATGTCTCTATCACCGGCATGTCGAAGAACGGAAGCAATTGCGTCATCAGGACACCGCCAATGCCCTTAGTGCGGTCGATCCAATAGTAGGAGTTGAAAACGCCGGCCCAGTCGCCCGTACCGTGACTCCGCATGCCAGGCAGGTCTGCAAGAGTCAGGTGAAAGCCCAGGCCCCAACTCTGGGGTACTGGCAGTGCCGGCACGTCATTCGACAAATCTGGCAAAGCGGACTTCATCAGATCGGGAAGTTTGATGGTGCCGATGTGGCTTTGCAGTGCCATGTGTGCTGTGTCCGGTTTCATCAGTACCCCGGCGCCGTCGTTGAGCCACGCCTGCACGAAGCGGCTGTAATCCTGGATCGTGCCATAAGAGCCGTGCCCTGCTGCGTCCCATTCTGAGATAGCGGGGAGATCGTGCACTGAGGGGACGAGCCGACCATCGGCCTGACGTTGCATCACGCGTAGCAACCGCGCACGCTGTTCGGCGTTTGGTGCAAAGCTCGAGTCATTCATTCCCAACGGTGCGTATACGTGCTGGTGCAGGTAGCTACCCAAATTTTGTCCAGTAATCCGTTCGACCACCAGTCCAAGCCAATCAGTGTTGACGCCGTATTCCCACGCAGTACCGGGGTCGTTGACCATCGGCACCGAAAGACTACGCTTCTGACCCGAAAGCGGATTGGGCTCGCCCGTGAGCGCAAGATAGCGCAGCAGCTTTTCGTTGGTGAAGAAATAACCCAAGCCAGCGGTATGGGTCATCAATTGACGTATCGTGGCCTTGCTGGCCGGCGGGCGCAGG
>CAZAGR010000208.1:0-5339 GCA_964484585.1 uncultured Propionivibrio sp.
ACCAAATCAGCCGAGCGGCGGCTGGCGGCGTTGATGTTGGCAATGTAGTTTAAGATGCCGTCTTCTACTGTTACGGTTTGGATCAGGCTGCGAATCTTTACTACGTTATCTGCCGAGATCACTTTGGAAAGACCCGCGCTTTCAATATCATGCGGATTAAAACCCTGATGAGCGCGGCGCAGCACTTCCACTTCTATATGGGGCGGCGAGTAAGGCACCAAGACCTTGAACATAAAGCGGTCAAGCTGCGCTTCGGGCAGCGGATATGTCCCCTCGTACTCGATCGGGTTTTGTGTGGCGATGACCATGAAAGGCGCTTCCAATATGTGCCGTTCGCCGTCAAGATTTACCTGCCGTTCTTCCATCGCCTCCAGCAGCGCGGATTGAGTCTTTGCGGGCGCGCGGTTTATTTCATCCGCAAGCAACAGCTGAGTAAAGATGGGTCCCTTCTTGAGGTAGAAGCTCGACGTGTTCATGTCGAATACGCTTGTGCCGAGAATATCCGAAGGCATAAGGTCCGGGGTGAATTGTACGCGTGTAAATTGTGCCTGCACCATGAAGGCAAGCGTTTTCGCCATCAATGTCTTTGCAGTACCGGGCACCCCTTCCAACAGCACGTGCCCGTTGCTCAGAAGAGCAACTACCAGCAGTTCAAAAGGGGTTTCAAGCCCCACCAAAGCCTTGTTCGCTTCTGTTCGCAGGGTTTCATACAGGGTTTTGACATCGGAAATTTTCATAATAGATTCTCCAAACGTAATTTTTTTCTGTTGCTAATCCTTCATCCACTTCGCGGCTTCAGATGCGAGATACACAAGGTCGCCTTCGCTTACTTTCCTTTTTGATAAGCTATTCAGCAAAACGAGCAATTCATTTTTATCAATGGATGAATTGAGTTGAAAGAGAGCTTCCACGTAGTCTTTGTCCGTCAGAGCGGTGTCAAGGCGATAGCGCTGCCCAAGTTTGCGCTTTACTTGCTGATGATATTGAATCAAGGCTTCGGCGCGATGTCCCGCTTTGCGCTTCAAGTTTGCGATGGCAGTGACATGCTCGAGCGGTCCGCGTCGTTTGATTTCATGCGGCAGCGGAATCGGGCGGCCAAAGGCGCGTCCCTGCAAAAGCAATCCTACAAAGACAACAAAAACCGAAAACAAAATTGCGCGCCCGCCGGGAGTGTGTTGCAGCCACTGGTCAGGACCGATAACGCTTTGCGCTTGAATTCCATGATGCCATTCATCAAACCAGACGGAACCTTTGGGCGCGAACGCGATCAGGTTAAGCATTACGGTTGATATGGCATCTTTTTTCAATGAGGAGTTTGCAAACAAAAGTGGAACTGTAGATAGGATCACCCGTCCCATGCCCATTTTGAATGAAATAACAACGGGTTCGCCGTCTGCCAGCAGGATGGGCGTAAAATCTTTTCGTTCGGTAAAAAACGCCAAATCCGCCGGGACAGGGATGCGGGATGTGACGGTCGGTGATTTCAATAGCGGCGCTGCCAACGACAGTTCGGCTGCTTGCGTGCTGAGGTAGGTTTGAGAAAATTTATAATGATCCATTGCGGTTAAAGCCGTAAAATTATCTCCCGCCAGAATCAGTGTGCCGCCCTCTTCCACCAAACGATCCAAAGTGACCCACTCTACTTCGGATATTTCATAAGTGGGTTCGATAATAAAAACAGTATTAACTTCATTGGGCAGTGTAAAGGTGGAAAGCGGTTCATCTGGTGTGTCGTAGCCAAGTTTATTTAACCAAAGTTTTAGCGCCAATGTACCGCCGGGCGCGGACGATACGCTCAAGTATGGGGTCTCGGCTTCATTGTTGTTCTGCTGCGTTACCGCGGCGGCAACCACAACGATCAAAAGGAACAAGATCGCAAACGCAAGCCAACTGTCGCGGGAAATCTTCATTGTTTTTTCCCTTTTAGTTCTTCCACACGTTTGCTGTAATGTTTGAAAGATTCCTCTTCCAACGTGTGATAGCCGTACCAAACATTGTCAAAGACTTCGATCACTTCACTGAGTGGCTGGGCAAGTTCGGGCGAATTGACCACGCTGCGTAAATATTCGCGGTTGGTCTTGGAGCGGTCATAGCGCATGATATCGCGTTCATCCAATAGCAGCAGGGAGGAAATGTATAAATAGCGGACAGCGGCGCGATAGTCGCCGACGCGCGAAAGTGTTTGCGCTTTATCAAAAGCCGCGTCTGAAGTGAGCGGCTCGCTTTCCTCTTCATCATCCAGGTTGAGTCGGGCTTCGCTCGCAAAATCGCTAAAGAATGTTTTGAATACTATAAAGAAAACCACAGCAAGAAGAATGGATGCAATGAACGGAAAGACGCGCCCCAAAGGCATAGATATTTCCGTGTTGCCAAAAATACTGTCAAACCATCTCGAAAATCTTTCCCGCATTTTTTGAAGCCACTCATTGATGGGGTTAGGCAGGGCTTTTGCCCACTGAAATTCCTTGCGCGCAAGGATTTCATGCAACGGGTCAAGGTCGGCTGTGGAAAATACTTTGTCGGGATATTCCGCATGGGCGGCGAGCAGCGCGTCTAAAATCTTTATGATTGCGTCTATGTTCGGGCTTTTCACCTGGATGGATCTCAGCAGGTATTGGTTATTAACCTCGATAATATGCCCGTCTTCCATCTCCACTTCGATGATGGGTGTCCATTCATTTGCAAGTTGAGTCATCCCCTGCTTGATGTTTAATTCCGACATGCCTTTTAACTTTGAGGCGTTTTCACGCGAGCGGCTGACGAGCTCCCAATATGCGCTTTCACTTATCGCAGCGGCGGCATGCTCTGCCCGCACAGGTGTAGTGGAGGCAAGTAAAAACACAATTAGTGTAACAATAAACAGACGGGGTGAAATAAATTTCATCGGGGGAGCGCGCTTCCTAGCATGCCTGCGAACCCTATAATAACGCTAACCAAAATCACATAGAGCGCTATGATCCCCAATGAGATTAGGGCAAATCTTCCCATATCCATCCAAGTTAAGAGCGGCGCTTGGGTCTGGCTTTGAATTTCAGGCAGACGCACAACATCGGTTTCGCTCACGGGTTCGCTGGGCAGTTGTAAAGCCAGATCCAAACCCTCGGAACGGGCGCGCAGATCGAAATATACCAGAGTCATAACAGTGATTTGGATCGGTAAATATAATAGACCCGTAAACATTGTGATCAGGCTTTGGAATATAGTAGATATCAGCGCTTGTTGTTCAGCCAGCACAGGGTACAAACTTAGCGCCCCGCCCAATACCATGCTTAGCAAGAGTACGGGTCCCCATACAATGAGCTGACCAAAAAGAGCAAGCACCAACACGCATCCCATCAACCACCAGAATCGGCTTCGTGCAAGATCCCAAGCATGGCGCACTGAAATCAGTATCCCCGATTTTTCAAGTACGATGCTTGGCGCGATTAATGGCACGACCGCATAGTAAAGAAATATTAAAAGGCCCGGGCCCGTGAACCATCCAACACAAGGGATAATCATCCAAATATAGGCGATAAAAATTGTAATCATTATAAATAGCAGGGCAACAATCAGGTTTACCCAGGATGAGCCAATTCTGTCATACGCGTCCAGAATGCCGGTTTTTTGTCCGGTATAGTTATCGGAGATGGAACGGGTTAATGCCGCTGTCGCAACCCCTTGCACGAGAAAAAATTGAAAAATGGCGATTATGAATATTCCCGCGTAAGCAAGAAAGAAACCAGCGTTAAATGGATTCCCGGGAGAAGTGTCGCCTATTGAACTCACAGACTGAGAGGCGAAAACTGACATCCCTATCTGGAGCAGCTGTAAAGGTATAAAAGGAATCGCGACAATGCCTATGAATTTAAAAAAGTTCTGGCGATATAAGCCAATTGCGCGGTCTAATAATTCGCCAAGCGTCATGGGGCGAAAGGGCTGAGATGTAAGAGTTGTCATTTTCCATCCTTTTATATATTTTATTTATTCTGTCAATATCTGTTTTTGATGACTGCCGTATAAACAGTCTGCTATTCTAATAACCCCTGCGCAAAGGTCAGCAGCGATTGAACGTCATTGAAGTTTGTAACCATGCCCACTGAAATTCTTACCGCGCCAGTGGATTTGCCGTCAATGCAGGTGCGGAAGTCGTCAAGCGTCATTTTGCCTTTGTAATCAGGCGCGGTGAAGCAGACATCCAACTCTACACGCGAGATTTCAAGCGCGACCTCGCCTGCGCCCGGATTACAGAAGCAGCCAGTGCGTAATGAGATGTTCACTTTGTTGGCTTCGCTTTCGATGAAGCGATAATCAAAGGCTTTGCCGCTTTTATCGTAGAAGTTAACCGTCACGGCGCCACCGCGTCCTTCAGTGGAGTTGGGACCGAATAAACGCACTAATGGCTCGCCAGTGCTGTGTTTCATTTGGGTTAAGTTTTCTAGCAGCCAGCCGGTCAATGTTTTAACTCTTTCATTAATAACATCATAGCCGATGGATTCAATATGTTTAAGACCAATTTCAATGGCGGGGATGTTGAGGTAGTCCAATGTGCCGTCTTCAAAAGCGGGCGCGCCGTCGGCGAGGTAATGTTTATCGCCTTGAACCGACGCGACGGTGATCGTTCCGCCTGCAAACCACGGGCGATGCAACTTTGCCAACGCAGATTTACGCGCGATCAACGCGCCGAGTCCGGTTGGGTAGCCAAAAATTTTATAGAATGAAACGGGCACAAAATCCGGTTTGACTTTGCTTAGATCCAATTTATTGGTGGGGACATATGCCGCGGCGTCGAGTAATACATCCCAGCCGTGTGCGCGCGCTTTTTCGATCCACTCCAGCGGATGTTTGACCGAGGAGAAGTTCGACTGCGCGGGGTATGCAAAAAGGTTGTTACCATTCAACGCGGGCTTGGAAAGTTCAAGGTCAAGTTGCGCTTCGTCCACGCGCATGTTGGGAAGCATAATAGGAATGTAGGTCACATCCGCTCCGCGCGCGTGGGCAAATTCGCGGATGCCATTCACCGAGTTGTGATTGTCAAAAGTCAGTAAATAACGCCCGTTCGTAAATGGATAGGACTCGCCGATCAGCTTCAGCGCGCCGCTGGCATTGGCTGTGAAAATGGCAAGGTACTCATCCGGGTCGGCGTTGAAGAATTTAAGAATATATTCGCGCGTACCTTCCACCAGATGGGTGGCTGCCTGTGATGTGGGATTGGATGAATGCGGGTTGCCGAAAACATTCTCGCGTAAAAGTTTTTGATGTTTTTCAATCTGCGATTCGGCATAAATACCGCCGCCGGTGTAATCAAAATATACATGTTCGCCCGCATCCAGCCGCGCATAATCTTTTTTGCGAAGCGC
>CAZAGR010000209.1:0-5324 GCA_964484585.1 uncultured Propionivibrio sp.
GGGCCGCCCGTCCATACAGCGAGAAGATCCGCCGACTTGCGGCGAATCTTTCGCAAGCCCTGATCACCGACTATCGTCATCCGTTTTTGATGAAGAGCGCGTCGCTGAAGAGGGTTGGAATAATTGTCGTTACCACTGACAAAGGTCTGTGCGGCGGCTTGAATACCAACGTGTTGCGCCTGTCAATGAACGCAATGCGCGATTGGGAAAAACAGGGTGCGACAGAGATTCGCGTCACCGCAATTGGAAACAAGGGTTTGGGTTTCATGCAGCGCCTTGGCGCAAAAGTGGTCTCGCACATCACCCACATGGGTGATACCCCGCATATGGAAAAATTGATCGGCCCGGTCAAGGTAATGATTGATGCGTTTCAGAGCGGTGAGCTTGATGCTGTTTATATTGGCTATACACGATTCATCAACACAATGAAGCAGGAGCCAGTGCTTGAACCGTTGCTTCCGCTTTGCGGCGAGCGACTCGGTACGCCGACAGGAAGCTGGGACTATCTTTACGAGCCCGATGCTCAGGTTGTGATCGATGATTTGCTCTTGCGCTATGTCGAGGCCCTGATCTATCAGGGTGTCGCTGAGAATATGGCCTCGGAGCAGTCCGCGCGGATGGTCGCCATGAAGGCGGCCACTGACAATGCCGGCACCGTGATCAAGGAATTGCAGCTGGTTTACAACAAGGCTCGCCAGGCGGCAATTACCAAAGAGATTTCTGAAATTGTGGGTGGCGCAGCGGCGATTGCAGGGTAATGCGGCCGGTTAAAGCGCCGTACCGCCAACGCCGACTTTTGAACAGTTTAAAAATTAACAGCATCACATTAAGGAAATGACCATGAGCAACGGAAACATCGTTCAGTGCATTGGCGCCGTGGTGGACATCAAGTTCCCCCGCGAAGCTTTGCCCAAAGTGTTCGAAGCGCTGACCCTCGACGAAGTGGATTCCGGCAATGCCGAATCTGGCTTGACGTTTGAAGTTCAGCAGCAATTAGGTGACGGCGTTGTTCGCACGATTGCGCTCGGGTCGTCTGATGGTTTGCGTCGTGGCATGAAGGTCAAAGGTACAGGCGCGGCAATCACCGTTCCCGTCGGTACCGGAACGCTAGGCCGAATCATGGATGTGCTGGGTCGCCCGATTGACGAGGCAGGCCCCATTCCGTGTGAAGAGCGTCGCCCGATTCATGCCAAGGCACCAAAATTTGACGAGCTATCGCCGTCGGTTGATTTGCTCCCTACGGGAATCAAGGTGATCGATTTGGTCTGCCCCTTCGCCAAAGGCGGTAAGGTTGGACTGTTCGGCGGTGCGGGGGTTGGCAAGACGGTCAACATGATGGAACTGATCAACAACATCGCCAAGTCGTATGGCGGTTATTCGGTTTTCGCCGGCGTGGGAGAGCGTACCCGTGAGGGCAATGACTTCTACCACGAGATGGAAGAGTCGAAGGTGCTCGACAAGGTTGCCATGGTGTTCGGCCAGATGAATGAGCCCCCGGGTAATCGTCTTCGCGTCGCGCTCACCGGTCTGACCATGGCCGAAAAGTTCCGTGACGAAGGTCGCGACATCCTGTTCTTTGTCGATAACATTTACCGCTACACGCTGGCGGGTACCGAAGTGTCCGCCCTGCTCGGCCGTATGCCGTCGGCGGTGGGCTATCAGCCGACACTGGCCGACGAAATGGGGCGTCTGCAGGAGCGAATTACCTCAACCAAGGTAGGCTCAATCACCTCGATCCAGGCCGTCTATGTGCCGGCGGATGACTTGACCGACCCGTCGCCGGCCACCACTTTCCAGCACTTGGACGCCACGGTAGTACTCTCGCGTGACATCGCTTCGCTGGGAATTTATCCTGCCGTTGATCCGCTTGATTCGACTTCGCGCCAGCTTGACCCGTTGGTCGTCGGTGAAGAACATTACAACGTCGCCCGTCGCGTCCAGTCCAATCTTCAGCGCTACAAAGAGCTGCGTGACATTATTGCGATTCTGGGTATGGACGAATTGGCGCCCGAGGACAAGCTCGCCGTATCGCGGGCCCGCAAGATTCAGCGCTTCCTGTCGCAACCCTTCAACGTTGCTGAAGTATTTACAGGCTCGCCCGGCAAAATTGTTCCTTTGGCCGACACTATTAAAGGCTTCAAGATGATTGTCGATGGCGAGTGCGATGCACTGCCGGAGCAGGCCTTTTATATGGTGGGCGCCATCGAGGAAGTATTCGAAAAAGCCAAGACCCTCAACTAAGTCACGCTCGAGCAACCCAGTCGAATTGAGAATTGTGAGGATAAATCCATGGCCATGACCATACATGTCGACGTCGTCAGTGCCGAGGCGTCAATTTTTTCCGGACTGGTCGAGTTTGTGGTCCTGCCCGGTGAATCGGGTGAGTTGGGCATCATGCCGGGCCATATGCCCTTGATGACCCGCATCAAACCGGGCGCAGTCAGGCTGCAGTTGCCCGACAATCGGGAAGAGTTGATCTTTGTTGCCGGAGGATTGCTCGAGGTTCAGCCCGGCCTGGTGACCGTTCTTGCCGATACGGCCATTCGTGGCGCCGATCTCGATGAGGCCAAAGCGGTGGCAGCCAAGAAACTTGCCGAAGAAGCTTTGCAGAATCGAGCCTCGACGCTTGACTATGCACGAGCGCAAGCCGAGCTTTCGGAAGCTGTCGCGCAGCTGGCTGCAATTGACCGCTTGCGCAAACGGGGTCACTGAGTGACTGGTTCGGTGTGAGGTATATTTCGGGCAGCTTCGGCTGCCCGTTTTCCATCTGCTTGAAATGCGCCCGTTGGCAATCCGTCAAATGGCAAACGTTGCGGGTGATTCCGACCGGTGTAGAATCGAAACTATAACCAGCATCTAGTGAATATGCTAAATAATTTACCGCCAACTCGTCGGGCAGTTGAGATGACAAAGGTCGCGATTTGAAAACCGCGGAACTGGTTACCTTTAGTGATGAAACAGGCTTTTTGGCGCAAGCTGCTGTTGCCACCGAGGTGCGAGCGGCACACGTTGTTCCTTGGCGGATTTTAATTGTCGACGACGACGAAGATGTGCACCAGGCGACCGAATTTGCATTGAGCGGTGTGCAGATTCTGGATCGCTCTCTGTTTTTCCTGCATGCGCATTCCTCCATTGAAGCGATCGATTTATTGATGCACGAGACGGACATTGCCGTCATCCTGCTTGACGTGGTGATGGAAAAGGAAGACGCGGGTCTTGCGGCTGTCAGTGTGATTCGTCGGGACCTCGGCCTGATCAACACGCAAATAATTCTTCGTACCGGCCAACCCGGCTACGCGCCCGAGCTCGAAACCATCCGTCGCTATGAAATCAATGACTACCGGACCAAGAGTGAGCTTTCGCGCACCAAGCTCTATACGGCACTGACTTCGCTGATCCGTTCGTATGACCAGTTGAACCGCCTCGAAACTGCCCGAAATACACTCGAGCAAGTCGTCAGTGCCACCAATGCCTTTCTTGCCGATGCGCGAAAGGACAATTTTGCCGGCGCGATTCTGGCGCGCGCGGCGACCGTTACCGGCCGTGACCCGTGCGGTTTGGTCATCGCCCGCACCGAAGACGCATCCAGTGACTATTGCGTAATCGCCAGTCTCGGTGAGTTCTGCCCGATGCAAGGTGTTTCGCTGACTGATATCAGTGCCCATGACTCCGAGCTGGGTGAGAAGCTGAGGCACTGTCTCGATGTCCGGCGCATCCTGATTGACTCAAGTGGTATTACCCTGTTTTTTCCAGGCAGCCAGCGCGCCGACTTTGCCGCCTATCTGCCAAGTGTGCCGGATGCCGCTCCCGTTAACCGTCGAATGCTCGAAATTTTCTGCAGCACAGTGGCTCTGTGTTGTGAAAATATTCTGCTGGTCGACGAACTCAGCAGTTACGCCTTTGTTGATTCGCTCACCGGCCTCGCAAGCCGACTGCGCCTGATTGCTGCCATTGATGAGCGGCTCGCCGGCACGGGTCGCGAAAATTTAGTTGTCGCGCTGCTTGATGTGGATCAGTTTGCCGAATCCAATGACATGTTCGGGCACGCTTATGGCGATCAGTTGCTGCGTGGCATTGCAGCGCGACTGGGTGACAATCTCGATCCAAGCTGCCTGCTCGCACGCGTCTCCGGCGACACGTTTGCCGTTCTCGGGAACAGTGAGCACGTCTGTCCGGAAATTCTGCAACCGCTATTCAGCGCCCCTTTTAAGTTTGAGGGCGAGGAATGTTCGGTATCCATCGCTATGGGTTTTGTCCCCGCGGTTGCAACCAGCGGAACGGGCGCCGACCTGCTGAAGGACGCCTCAATCGTCATTAAGCGTGCCAAAGCGGCAGGGTTCGGCCGGTATGCTATTTATACCCCCGAAATGGCCACAGAGACCCGGGGTCGTTCGCGCATCCTGCATGATCTCAGCGCGGCATTTATAAATAATCAGCTGTTTGTAGTTTATCAACCGCAGGTTTCGCTCGCTGACGGTCGTCCTGTGGGTGTCGAGGCGCTGCTGCGCTGGCGCCTTCCCGATGGCAGCTTTGTTCCACCCGACCGCTTCATTCCGGTCGCTGAGCATTCCGGCCTGATTGTACCGATGGGTCATTGGGTGCTGACGACCGCCTTGGCGGCCCAACGTGAAATCACCACCGCCGGCTTTCCGGGAATTCGTATGGCGGTCAACGTCTCGCCACCACAGTTCCGCCAGCCGGATTTTCTGCAGCGGGTCGACCAAGCGATCGAACAGGCGGGTGCGCTTGCCAAAGATCTGGAGCTTGAGATCACCGAATCGGTCGCGATACTCGGCTTGGAACAGGTCGCTGCCACCATGGCCGGGCTTCGCGAGCGCGGTATTTCTGTTGCCATCGATGACTTTGGTACCGGCTACTCCTCGCTCTCTTATCTCGACAGGCTACCCGCCGATCGCCTGAAAATTGACCGCGCCTTTGTGTGGGCTCTTGACTCCCAAAAACCGGGTGCGCGGATTGCCGAAATGGTGGTGCCGCTCGGACATCAGTTATCTATGACCGTGATTGCAGAAGGGGTCGAAACACCGCAACAAGTCGAATTGCTGAAAGCCTGCGGTTGTGACGAGGCCCAGGGGTACCTATACTCCAAGCCTCTCCCTCTTGATCAGCTTCTCGCCTGGCTGAAGCAGGTGCACACTTAGTCTTTTTGCGGATGTAATCATGGATCTTGTGATCCATGTTGCCATGCCGCGCCGTCTTGCCAGCGCCGACTTTTCCAACACACTCTTTTTCAAAACCGGAGTTCCCATGCCCTACCCGCATTTGCTCGCGCCGCTCGATCTTGGCTTTACCACGCTGAAAAACCG
>CAZAGR010000210.1:0-5321 GCA_964484585.1 uncultured Propionivibrio sp.
GCCACAACGCAGTCGATCGCCACGCCGCAAACCGCCCGAATGACCGGGCCCTGATTTACATATCGACCGAGACCAACGAAGAACGGATCTACTCCTTTGCCGAGTTGAAGCTCGAGGTCATGCGCATGGCGGCAATCATGCAGTCGCTGGGCGTCAAGCGTGGCGACCGTGTGCTGATCTACATGCCGATGATTGCCGAGGCGGCATTTGCCATGTTGGCCTGTGCGCGCATCGGTGCAATTCACTCGGTGGTGTTCGGTGGTTTCGCATCAGCTTCTCTGGCAACGCGAATTGACGACGCCAAACCCGCCCTGATCGTCTCGTCGGATGCAGGGATGCGCGGTGGCAAGGCGGTTCCCTACAAGGCCTTGCTGGACGGGGCTTGCGACCTGGCCGAGTTTCCGCCCGCGAAAGTACTGATGATTGACCGCGGCCTCGACCCAAACTGGCCACGCGTCGCCGGAAGGGACGAGGACTATGCCAGCCTGCGCAAAGTTCACCTTGATTCTGATGTCCCCTGTGAATGGATGGAATCCTCCGAGCCGTCCTACATCCTTTATACCTCCGGCACGACCGGCAAACCAAAGGGAGTACAGCGGGACACGGGCGGTTATGCAGTTGCGCTGGCAGCGTCGATGAAATACATATTTACCGGATTCCCCGGTGAAACAATGTTCTCGACCTCGGACATTGGATGGGTGGTCGGTCACAGTTACATTATTTATGGTCCGCTGATCGCTGGAATGGCAACCATCATGTATGAAGGCACGCCGATACGACCCGATCCGGGAATCTGGTGGCAGATCGTTGAGCGTTTCAAAGTCAGGGTAATGTTCTCGGCGCCCACCGCCATCCGAGTGCTGAAGAAACAGGACCCCGCGTTTCTCAAGAAATACGATCTTTCATCACTGAAGCACCTGTTTCTGGCCGGCGAACCACTGGATACGCCGACACATGAATGGATCACAGATGCCCTGAAACTGCCGGTAATCGACAATTATTGGCAGACTGAAACCGGTTGGCCAATTCTCTCGACCGTACGCGGGGTCGAAGATACAAAAATCAAATTCGGCACACCCGCATTCCCCGTCTTTGGCTACAACCTCAAGATATTCCGCGAAGACGGCAGCGAATGTGACGCCAACGAGAAAGGCATTGTCGGCATCCTTCCCCCGCTGCCTCCGGGCTGCCTGTCAACTATATGGGGCGACGATGAGCGTTTTGTCAAAACCTACTTCAGCCTTTTTCGCGAACCGCTGGTGTATTCCTCATTCGATTGGGGCATCCGCGATGCAGAGGGATACCACTTCATTCTCGGGCGCACCGACGATGTGATCAATGTTGCCGGCCACCGTCTGGGCACACGCGAAATCGAAGAAGCGGTTCAAGGCCACAGCGCCATCGCCGAAGTTGCCGTTGTAGGCGTTGCCGACTCGTTGAAAGGTCAGGAGCCAATTGCCTTTGCGGTAGTCAAGGATTCGGCCAGAATCGCCACCGAGGAACTGCGCGTCGCGCTCGAAGCGGAGGTCAAAAAAACGGTGGACAACTTGCTTGGCGCAATCGCACGACCGAAGCGGGTGTTCTTCGTCAGTGGCCTGCCCAAAACCCGATCGGGAAAAATGTTGCGACGCTCAATTCAAGCATTGGCCGAGGGTCGCGATCCGGGTGACCTCACCACCATTGATGACCCAACGACACTGGAGCAAATCAGGACGGCACTCCTACGGTGAATAGGCGACGAAATCCGCTCAATCGGTGAAATTTGGCACGTAAAAATACGGAAATTGAAAACAAAATAAATGATATTTATCAAATATTTATAATCAACACTTAATATTCAACTCAAGCTTTTGCCTGCCGCGCCGATAAGACTCATTAAGAGAAACGCGTACCAGCAATAAGGGGTGAATTTGTGGTCGTCATCAATGGTCATCGAACGACAGCCATCGTGATCCGCAACCATGCGGACAAAGTAACTCTGGTGCCCATGAAGGGCGGACGCTTGGCTGCACGAACGATTGATTTCTCGGAGTTCCGCGCGGAATGGCATGAAGCCGGCTACTCGCTGCCCCTTGCGCTCACTACGTTTTTGGCGCACGTAATGAAATGGGGCGCATCACTTGAAGTCAGCCGCGGCCTGGAGAAACTCGCCGCACGTGATCGATTTGTCGTCGCGAGCCTCTTCTGAACCTGTTCCGGTAGTTTCCGCTACTTTCCTTTAGTTTCCGCCAGTTTCCGCTAGTATCGGTGTTGCGAGATTGCACCAGACGATCCGCCGATCACAACCGTTCCGGAGGAGATCAGCATGGCTGAGAGCACAAAGCGCAAACCATCACGCAGTTCCGCGGTAAAAAAAGCTGCACCGCCGCCAGCGGCAAAAACCTCGCAGAGAAAACGCATCCCATCCCGTCCGCTAACGCCCGTCGCGCCGACCGAGCTTGCGTTTGGAGCCAAACCAAAAATGTGGGCGTCTCAGATCAAGTCGGTCGCTGATCAGGTATTGGGTTGGGCCGGCACTGCCGCCGAGATGGCGGTCGGTGTTGCAAAACCGCTGATTAACGATCCAAGCTCCCGCCGAGCCGTCGAAGCGGCAGGGAAATTTCTACGCGATGCCCGCGAAACGGCCGGCTTTACCGCCGATGAATTGGCGGAGGCGGTAAAACTGGAAGATATCAATATTCTGGCGATGGCAGAAAGTGGAAAAATCGCGCTTCCATTTGAAGTCATTCTGCGCATCGCCTCCCTGCTCTCGCGCAATGACCCTATTCCCTTTGCCATGAAATTGACCCGCGGTTTTGCTCCGGGGGTTTGGTTGGCCTTTGAGCAATTGGGAATCGGTCGTCTGGTCGTCCATGCCGGCAGAGAGCACGAGTTCATCAATATTTATCGTTCACGTGATTCCGTCAGGGCGCTTACTGACGGCGAATTCGCGGAACTGATCAAGTTCGTTTCCTCATCGGTTGACGCAACTGTCGGACTGATCAACGACTTGAAAGAACTCGACGAGTAGCTGCCTCAAGGTTCAGCAATCCACTGCCGAAGTTGAGCGTACACGGCTTTGCTGCTAAGCAGATCCATGTGGTGGGTGCCATAAACAACCCGTTGCCGTGACGCGGGAATGTTCAGATTTTTCTCAGGCTGAACGTGCCTACCCAGCGCGCTGCTGAGTTGCACCAAGCCGTCGCCAAGGGTTTCGTTTACGATTCCGCGCTCATCGTCAGCCAGTGTGGCGCCAACCGCGTAACACTTGATTTTGCTGGGCAAAGGCGGACTCATTGCGGGACCCCGGTCGCGCGCGAAGCGATCACGGTGCTGCCAGTGTTCATCGAGCACATTACCGTGACGCAGATCGGTGATGCCTGCACTGCGTATTTTGCCCAACCGCGTAAACGCCGCCGTGTAGGGACTAACACCGAGGACTCGGTCAATCCAGTTCCCGCCTCGTTCCAGCGGGGATCCATGGTGAGGCGTCCCGAGAAAAATTATTTTACGTACTAGCCCTGTCCAGCGATGCCCGGCAAGCTCGCCATAGTGACAGGCGCTGCGTGAGACCAGTCCGCCCATACTATGGCCGAGCAACACAATCTCGCTCACTGGAACCGGCCAGGCGTCGATAAGCGCTTCCATCTGGTTGGCAAACTCACAGCCATTGGTTGAAATATGCAGACCGCTGTTGTAACGAAGATAAAGTGGCGAAAAGCCCTCGGCCGCTAATTCCGCGCCATGATCATGCCCTTTGCGTAGCCACTGCCGGTCATTCATACACAGACCATGAAGGACAATCAACAATTTGCTGCTGGGCTGTGGCAGTGAATCCTCCGAAAATGAGACAGGGCGCCCGTTATGCCGCAACTCCATGTTGACGGCCAGTGGATTCATGTTGGCGCGCAAGTGGTCACCAAGAACGCCGTTGATCGCCGCAACCAAAGCCTCGCGCCGGCCTGATACTGCTGATGATGACGGCAACAAGGGTGCCAGACCATGCAACGCCGCATCAAGGCCGGATCCAACCAGGCGCATCGAGCTGACTATGCTGCGATAGGTCAACCCGGTGATTCCCCGAGTCCGTTTTTGCGTGGGTGTGCCCAACAAAGCCGGCGTCCGCAGGATAGTTGAGTGCATATTTTCCACCAGACCGGTGATGCCAACGGTCGCATCAATGACGAGCCGACTGAAGCCACGAAGATCGTCGCTCAACGGCGGATGGATGTGAGATATTTTGGACATGATAATTCTCCTGAGTGACATCAAAAAAGCTAGAACTTGTGATTTAGAGGGCTGCAGTAGCGGGTTGCTGGCATAGAAGCGAATGGGTCAGAATACACTTCATCGGTTGACGAATTGGCCCGCTTCCCCACGATTGTGGCAAACCAGGATCGTTGAAGCGTCGAGGACAACGCGGCCGCGATCATCTTCCAGACTATGGTGAATGCGTGAACGGTATCCATCAAAAAACATCCCTTTATTTTCAAGATGACGAATTGTGTATGACTGTGCACTGAAAATGTAGACTAGATTCTCAGGTGTGGCATAAAATTGATTTAATATACTGTTATTAAAGGCATTAAATAATTTGTACGAGTGTAATTTTTTAACCTGAAATCACGACTTGAGCAACGGTTTGACCGAAAGGAAGCGATCAAATGACTTTTAGGTTGCCGACGAGACGCAAGCGCGCGGACAGCCTGTCGCGCAGCGAGCGCAAGGACCTAACCCGCAACAACCTGTTGCAGGCAGCGTTAAGCCTTATGACGGAAGGCCGCAGCTTCACCAGCCTGGCCCTGCGCGAAATTGCCCGTGAGGCCGGCGTGGTGCCTAATGCGTTTTACCGCCACTTTCGAAACACTGATGAACTCGGTCTGGCGCTGGTCGAAGAGATGGGGATCACCCTCCGGCGCCTGTTACGAGAGGCGCGCAAGGTAGAAGTGGCACCTCAAGAGATGCTGCGCCAATCAGTCCGCGTTTATCAGGATTACGTCAAACTCAACCGCCTGCAATTCATCTTTATTTCAAGCGAGCGATCCGGCGGTAGTCGATTGTTGCGGCTCGCGATTCGCAATGATGTGACGCACTTCACCAATGAAATGGCACAGGATTTGCGGCTCCTGGGTATGTACAAGAACCTACCCACTTCGAGCCTGCAAATGGTGTGCGGCTTGATCGTCATGACGATGCTCGCAGCCGCCACAGACATACTTGATCTGCCGCCGAACCAACCGCTGCTTGAAGCCGAGATGTCCGAAAATTTTGTCCAGCAGCTGAAGATCGTGCTGTTCGGCGCCTCACACTGGAATGAGATCGCATCCGGTTGATGCTGGCGC
>CAZAGR010000211.1:0-5321 GCA_964484585.1 uncultured Propionivibrio sp.
TTGTTATAGACGTTGTATTTGCCGACGGGCTTGTCCATCGGGATGCGTTTGACTTCCTTGAACGTGGCAGCGTCGTAGATGATCAAGGCGCCGCCGTTGGCGCGGCGCTCGCCCAGGCTGGCGAGTACGTAACGCCCGTCACGGGTGAATTCGACGTGCGCCAGCGTTTTGCCGGGCTCGGCACGGACCTCGGCGACTTTTTCCAGCGTGTTCTTGTCAAAGACCTGCAGCGTATCTTTGGCCGGGCTCATCATCGAATCGACCCAGGCAAAGGGCGTGTTGTCGTGGCTGCGCATAAAAAAGCCGGGCCCGAGCGTGGGAATCTGCTTGATCACCTTCCAGTCGCTCATGTCGATCACGCTGACCAGGCCTTCTTTCAGATTGGGGCTGGCCATGACCTGTTTGCCGCCGCGCGTCCAGGTAATGCCGGAACCCAGATGGGGCATGCCGGGTATGTCGAGATCGGCGATCTT
Source organism: uncultured Propionivibrio sp. (assembly GCA_964484585.1). Classification (GTDB taxonomy): domain Bacteria; phylum Pseudomonadota; class Gammaproteobacteria; order Burkholderiales; family Rhodocyclaceae; genus JADKHX01. The sequence continues at coordinate 474 of CAZAGR010000211.1, forward strand.
TTTGTGCACGTCCAGATGCACCACCTGGCCGCGGCCAGCGCGACTGGCGCCCATCACGTAAGCGTAGGAGGAATCGAAGAAAAAATCTTCCAGCACATTGTCCAGCTGTGTGCGACGTGGATTGTGCATGCCGGGGATGGCAATGCCTTCGCCCATTTTGTAATCGTGGACCAGACCGTTGTAGATCGGTTCGGCGTGCGGATCGTAGGAGATTTCCCAGATCTCGGGAATGTCTTTCATCGCGGCGACAAAGCTCTGGCGCGGCGCGGCATCGTACACCGCAGAGACGCGCGAGGACTGTTTGCCGTCCAGTGTCGCGGCGGGGATGACTTTCACCGGCTTCAAATCCGCATCCAGCAGGACCAGTGAATGCGGCAGGTAATTGGCGACCATGACCCATTTTCCGTCGGCGGAAACAGCCACATTGCGCGTGTTGATGCCGGCACGGATCTCGACCACCGTCTGCAGGTTCCACAGATCGTATTTGCTGATCCAGCCGTCGCGCGAGGCAAAGTAAACGAAGCGGCCATCCTGCGTAAACTTCGGGCCACCGTGCAGGGCGTAGCGACTGGCGAAGCGATGAATAGGCTCGAGTTTGTCGCCATCAAGAATGCTGACGTGGTGATCGCCGGCCTCGACCACGAGGAAGAGGTTCATCAGATCCACGCCCTTGAGTTGCGCCACTGGACGAGCCGGCAGATTCGCGGCGTGGACGATGCGCGAGGCGCGCATGTCGACTTCCGAAAAAGTCGGCGTTGTGCTTTTGCCAAATTCGACGGCGGTGTAAATCCAGTCGGCCAGGGACGACGCTTCATCGGAGCTCAATCGGTCTTGAAATCCAGCCATCTGAGTGGCGGCACGGCCTTCCTTGATAGTCTTGAGGGCGTCTGCCTTGCGCAGACGTTCGAGGCTTTCCGGCAGCAGGGCCGGGCCCGAGACACCCAGGCGGTCGACGCCGTGGCAGGAGGCGCAGTGTTGTTGATACAGCGCCGCCGGTTCGGCGGCAGCGGCGGGTGCTGAGGCAACGAATTGAATGACTACTGCCAGCCCGACGCCGGCGAGATGGCGACTCAGGCTGGAGCGCACACTGCCAGCCCGATTTCTTCGTCAGTCAAATAGCAGCCGGGATCTTCAGACCAGGCATCGCCGGTCATTTGCAACGCACGCACGCGCGTGTTGCCGCCGCAGATCGCAAAATGCGAACATTCGCCGCAGCGGCCACCGACCTTGCGCGGCTTGGCTTTGAGGCCGGCCAGGATGCTGTCCGAGGTGTCATTCCAGATCTTGCCAAAGGGACGCTGACGCACATTGCCCAGCGTGTGATTCCACCACATGGTGTCCGGATGCACGTTGCCGAGGTTGTCAATATTGGCAACGTTGACGCCGCTGGAGTTGCCGCCCCACTGAATCAGTTTCTGCCGGATATGCTCATGGCGATCCGGGAAATGGCGCGCCACCCAGTGCAACAGGTAGACCCCGTCGGCGTCATTGTTGCCGGTGGTGAAATCCTTGACCAGCCCTTTTTCCTGATGCTGCCAGCAGGTCTCAAAAAGCAGATCCATCGCCGAGCGCGTCATTTGATGCAGAGCGTCGGTTTTGCGGTTGGTGTTGCCGCGCCCGGCGTAGTTCAGGTGCGAGAAATAGAAGCGGTCAATGTCTTCCTCGGCGACGAGTTTGAGCAAGCCGGGGAGATCATGAAAATTGTCCTGTGTCAGCGTGAAGCGCACGCCCACCTTCAAACCGGCATCGCGGCACAGGCGAAGGCCGGCGAGCGAGAGATCAAACGCACCCTGTTTGCGACGGAACTTGTCGTGCGTCGCACCCAACCCGTCGAGGCTGATGCCGACGTAATCAAAACCGATCTCGGCGATCTGAGCGCATTGTTCAGCATCGATCAAGGTGCCGTTCGACGACAGCGCTGTGTAGAAACCCATTGCTTTGCTGCGTCGGGCAATGTCGTAAATGTCGGGTCGCAGCAGGGGTTCGCCGCCGGAAAGGATCAAGGCGGGAACGCGAAACGCCTTGAGCTGATCCATTACGGCGAAGACTTCGTCAGTCGTCAGTTCGCCGGGGAAATCTTTGTCAGCAGAGATTGAGTAGCAATGTTTGCAGGTCAGGTTGCAGCGCCGGATCAGATTCCAGATCACCACCGGTCCGGGTGGTTTGCGCGCAGGACCGAGTGGCGTCGGCTCACGCACTTCATGCATGTATTGAGAGATTCGGAACATGGCGGGATTAGACACGACACGCCAGCATTGCCGCTTTGATACAGGTCAACTTGGCTGGAACCGGCGGGCGCCTGATTCACGCAGCTCTGCCCTTCGCAGCCTACCGTCTCATTCCCTTGGCTCAGGGTATACAATCGACTGCACATAATTCAGGCTGCTCTGACTGGAATGGTATGAAATTCGGGCGCTCGCTCCGGTGGTTTAACTCAGGGTCGATTCGGCTCATGCAGCTTCTTGGAGCGCGACGTAGTGTGCTGGGTGCAGTGTTGCTGATGTTCGGGTCGCTGGCCTGTGCCGATTGTGTGCGCACGGTGCGTTGGAATGACGATCCACCCTATTTTGTCAAAGCGAGCGACGGCAGTGTTCGCGGACTTAATGCGGATTTGGTGAGCGAAGCCCTGCGCCGTATGGATTGTTCGGCAAATTTCGTCGAGATGCCCTGGGCTCGCGCCCTGATCGAACTCGAGGCCGGACGGCTTGACATCCTTACCGGTGCATTTCGTACCGAGGAACGCGAGCGGTACGCCCGATTTTCGCGGCCACTTTCACGGTCCCCCAATGTCTTGTTCATATCGAAATCTGCTGCCGCGCGGTATCGACTGAAGCATTTGGGCGATATTGTGGGCACGGAGTTTCAGTTGGGTACCCAGATCAATGTTTCCTACGGTGCGGATTACGATATTTTGCTGAAAAAGCCCGGTTTCAAGCAACAACTGCAAGCGATTTCGAATCGCCGTAGTGCCTGGAGGATGATGGCTGCGGGCAGAATCGACGGGTTGATCGCGGACGAAATGACAGCGTCGATGGAACTTCGTCAGATGGATCTGGATAATCTCATTGGCAAGTCCGCTGTGGTGATCTCGGACACTCCAGCGCACATTGCGTTGAGTATGAAATCGGTAAGCCCCGATTTTTTTGAACGCTTCAATCAGGCATTGGAAGCCATGATTGCTGATGGCAGCTTCGTGCGCATCTTGCAAAAAAATCTACCTTGTACGGTATCGGCAGCAAAACTCGGCTGCGCGTAGGTGCAGGTGGGTGCAGGTTGTGCTGCACGTTGGTGTTACAACTCGATCTGGGTACCCAGTTCGACCACGCGGTTGGTCGGGATCTTGAAGTAGGCGGTCGCGGAGTCTGCGTTGCGAAACATCCACATGAAAATCACCTGCCGCCAGAGCATCATTGCCGGGATCCGATTTGGCACGATGGTTTCGCGCCCGAGGAAGAATGAGGTTTCCATCATTTCCACCGGCGCCATACCATGCCGCTCGCACAAGCTTAGTGCTTCAGGAATATCCGGTTTGTCCTTGAACCCGTAGCGCACCCGCATGAGGTTGAAACCGTGATCGAGCGGCGTGATTTCGATCTGGTCCATGTCGGGCACGTGGGGCACGTCTTCGACGTTGACGTTGAGCATGATGACCCGTTCGTGCAGCACCTTGTTATGCAGCAGGTTGTGCAGCATCGCTCGCGGCACGCCGTCCGGATTGGTGGTGAGGAATATTCCGGTGCCCTCGACGCGATGCGGGCCGCCATAGCTCAGGCTGCTGAGGAAGGCATCGAGAGGCATTGAGTCCTGTTGCAGTCTTTGCTGCAACAGAATGCGGCCTTTACGCCAGGTTGCCAGCATGGTGAAGATGCAGATGCCGAGCAGCAGCGGAAACCAGCCGCCATCAAGTACTTTGACGATATTGGCCGAGAAAAAAGCGAAGTCGACGACGATGAAGAAAGCCAGAAACAAGGTGGCCTGCAACCAGTTCCATTTCCACAGCGCGCGCACTACGACGAATGCCAGCAGGGTGTCGATCATCATCGTCAGCGTGACGGCAATGCCGTAGGCCGAGGCCAGGTTTGACGAGGAACGGAAGCCGAGCACCAGCGCGATCACGGCCACCATCAGCAGCCAATTGATGTTGGGTATGTAGATCTGCCCCTTCTCGCGATGCGACGTGAAGCGGACTTGAATGCGAGGACAGTAGCCCAGCTGCATGGCCTGACTGGTGAGCGAAAAGGCGCCTGAAATGACGGCTTGAGAGGCGATGACGGCGGCCGCTGTGGCCAGCGCAACGAGTGGATAGAGCAGCGCATCGGGGGCCATATGGAAGAAGGGATTGGCGAGTGCCTCCGGGTTGCCCAGAATCAGTGCGCCCTGGCCAAGGTAGTTGATGTAAAGACACGGCAGCACGTAACCCATCCATGCCCAGACAATCGGACGTCGACCAAAGTGGCCCATGTCGGCGTAAAGCGCTTCTCCGCCGGTGATGGCGAGTACTACCGCGCCGAGCGCGAGAAAGCCGTGGATGCGGTTATCGACGAAAAACTGCCAGGCGTAGACCGGATTGATGGCGGCGAGCACCTCTGGACGATCAATGATATTGATTACGCCGAGCACGCCCAGCGCACCGAACCAGAACATCATTACCGGGCCAAACAGCGCGGCGACGCTGGCAGTTCCGCGCGGTTGAAAGGCGAACAGGCCGATCAGGATGCCGATGGTGATCGGCACGACGTAGGGTTGAAACATCGGCGTCGCGACTTGCAGCCCCTCGACGGCGGAGAGCACCGACATGGCGGGGGTGATCACGGCATCGCCATACAAGAGCGCGGCGCCGAAAATTCC
>CAZAGR010000212.1:0-5321 GCA_964484585.1 uncultured Propionivibrio sp.
GGGGGATGGATATGGCCGCGCCGGTTTTCGTGCGGTTGGCCGGTAGATTCCACACGGCAGCATCTAAATCAAACTCTGCTACGGGTGCCGCTATCAATTCTTCGCGACGCACCGCCAAGAGTAGCAGCAGTTTCACGGCCATGGTGTTTAGCGCGTTCCACCCCTTTGCTGTGCGCATGGCTTCAAGCAGTTTAATTAGTTCCGGTTTCGTTAGCCACCGCTCCCGGCTTTCCTCCTTGCCGCCCGCATCCGCAAGACTAAACGGTGCCGCCGGATTGAATGTCACCATCTGCCGTTTCATGGCGTAATCAAACATTCGCTTGACCCACCGTAAAACATCATTCGCCATGGTCGGTGCGCCACGCTTGACGATCGCTTGCAGCATGGCATCAATATGCTGAGGCTTAATGTCTCCGATCGCCATCTTGCCGATGTTCGGCTTAATGTCGTTGTCGATTCGACTGCGGACAATGTTCGGGTGCTTCCAGCGTCCAAGAATCTGCGCAGCGAAGTAATCATCGGCGAGCTGGCCCATGGTGATAACCGACTTATCTGCTTCGATCTTGGCGACGGCATCCGCCTTGCGCTCCTTCTTTTCGCCCTGCGGGTCATACCCTAACGAGACACGCGCCCGCATTTCCTTGGCGGTCTTTCTGGCATCCGCTAGGGACAGATCGCGGTAACTGCCCAAGTTGAGAATTCGAGCTTTGCCGGCGAAGCGGTAACGGAAAAGCCAGCGGGGGGTTGCATCCTCTTTGCGGTAACGAAGGTAAAGCCCCTCGCCATCACTTTTACCTTCAAACCGCTCGTCAGCTTTTATCAGGTTGCGGATAATCAAATCGTCTAGCTTGCCCATGGTTACTGCCCCTTTAGGCGTGTACCCAAGATATTAGTGCTTTGTACCCATGGGTGCACGTTTGGGTACACGGCAATTCTGCGCTCTCTTGATTCGTTATGCAATGGCTAGACAAGAAAAAAGCCCCGTGGTTAGGGGCTTTAGTGAATTCTTGCTATGCCGTGATACGGCGTGAAAGGTTACTCCAAATTCTGCACTTGTTCACGCATTTGCTCGATAAGCAATTTGAGTTCCAAAGCAATTGCGGTGACGTCGGCGGAGACCGATTTGGAAGCCAGGGTGTTGGCTTCACGATTCAGCTCTTGCATCAGAAAATCCAGGCGTTTGCCCGTCGCACCGCCTTTTTTCAGCACGCGCTCGACCTCGTCAAGATGGGTTAGCAATCGGGCGATCTCTTCGGCGACATCGATCTTTGCGGCAAAGACGCCAATTTCCTGCCGGATGCGATCTTCGTCCAAGCTGGCGACCGCCTCACGCAGCTTGCCGGCCAGCCGTTCCTGATACGCGGCAATCGCGGCAGGAACCAGAGGCACGACCGCTGCAACGTGTTCGCGCATGCGGTGTACACGCTCATGCAATACGGCACCCAGTTTTGCGCCCTCGCGTTCGCGGCTGGCGACGAATTCGTCCATCAATGTAGCAAACAGTTGCAAGCTTGTTGTTTGAATCACATCGGGCGCGAGGGCCTCTTCGCTCAGGACACCGGGCCAGCGCAAGATGTCGGCTACGCTGAGCGGTTGCGCATGCGGTAGCGAGTTGCGCACAATTTCATCGAGACGCCCGAGCACGGCGATTTGCGCCGGGTTTGGCATACGCTCACGCCCGCTGCTACCAGATTGCGATTGCAGGTAGCCGCGGCATTCGATCTTGCCGCGGCCGATGCGTTCGGTGATGCGTTCACGCAAGGGCATTTCCAGCGCACGCAGATCGTCACCAAGACGAAAGCCAATGTCAAGAAAACGTGAGTTGACGCTCTTGATTTCAAGGCTGAGCGCGGCCTGCCCGAGGTCGGCGCTCGCGGCCGCGTATCCGGTCATGCTATGAATTGCCATCACTACACCCTTGCGCCGTTACGCCAGCGCCGACTTTTTGCATCGCTCACTCAAATACCACCGGTACCTTGCCCAGATTGCTCTCGACCCAGGGGCGGAAATAGCTTTCGATCGACTTGCGCTTGAGTTTCATCGTCGGCGTCAGCATGCCGTTGCCAATTTGCCATTCTTCCTTTGCTATAAACATCTGGTTGATACGCTCATAGGGCGGTAGCTCGGCATTGATTTCAGTCAGCATGGCGCCGAGGCGGTTTTCAAGTTCCGCACGATCGAGCTTCTTGCCTATTTCCGAGAGCGTCGTCAGCAGAATCGGCTGATCAAGGCCGTGTCCGCAAACACAAAACTGTGCCAGAAGGTTAGTACGCCCAAACAGGTCTTCCAGGCCAATCGGTTTGATGAACTTGCCTTTTGTCGTCTTGAAAACTTCACTGATTCGCCCGGTAATCCACAGGTTGCCGTTTTCATCAATGCGACCGCTGTCGCCGCTGTGGTACCAGCCGTCGACGATGACTTCGGCGGTCTTTTCCGGTTCCTTGTAATACCCTTTCATGACGCCCTTGCTGCGGAACAGAATCTCGCCAGCGTCGGAGATTTTCACTTCCGCCCCGCCCCAGGGGGTGCCGACACAGCCGGGTATTGGTGGCTCGTCGCTGTTCCAGCCGCAGCCATCAATAAAGTTTTCCGTCATTCCATATCCGTCGCGTAGCCACATCCCCATATCGATAAACCATTGCTGCACGTCGCGCGGGCACGGCGCGGAACCGGTCAATATCGTAGTGGCTTTGGACAATCCCAGCGCTTGCCGGATGCCCAGTTTCTGTTCCTCGCTCAGGTGCGCGTGCATCGCAGGGGGAATTTTTGCGTCGATACCTTCCTTGAACTTGAGCCAGAGTCGTGGCACGGCAAAGAAAAGGGTTGGCTGCACCGAGCGTAATTCCTCGGCAAACGTGGCGAGGCCTTCTGAAAACGAAATATCGCCATTGGAGTAAAGGCAGGATATTTCCACCACGATGCGTTCGGCGACATGCGAGAGCGGCAAAAAGGAAAAGTAGCGCGATTCACCCAGCTTTACCTTCATCTTTTCCATGGTCTTTGGCAGGGTGTATCCCGCGGTGCCGTGAACATGCATGACGCCCTTCGGGTTGCCGGTGGTGCCCGAGGTATAGACCATGGTGAACATGCTGTCGTGGTCGGGCACCGGAGATTCCGTGAACGCTTGGTTCTCTGCAATTACATTCGCCAACGTGAATTGGCAAGGTACTTTGCAGTTGCGCAGCGCGACGCGGATGACGCCTGCGGGAATCGCCTCGTCGACCAGAGCCGATTGATCGAATTCGCCCAGAAATGCCATGCGCGAGTCGCTGTGTTCAAAAATATAGCGGGCGGATTTGAGATCCTGTCCGGGATAGACCGGCACGCTGACGTGCCCGCTCATCATGATGGCAAGATCGACGACCACCCAATCCATACTGTTCGACGCCCAGATCGCGATGCGGCTGCCGGCGGGATAATCCTGTTTGCGAATGAAGTTGGCGACGCGGCGAACTTGGTCACCCACCTGCGCCCAAGTGTATTCTGCCCAAACCAATTTGGCGCACTGACGTAAAAAAACCTTGTTGGGGGTTACGGCTTCCCAGTGATAGAACATCTCCAGCGGCGATTTCACTTTGTCTTCCATGTTCTTCTCCTTATTTTGGTGGCGGTTTTGCGCTCTCTGCCGGTTATCCTAGACAGATGGGCTGCTTGTCGGGAAAATCGTTGCCGAGTATAACCACGTCTCCATGTCGCAAACAAACTTCCCTCTGCCGGCCGGCTTTCAGTTGGAAAATTACCGCATCGAGCGTCAGCTCTCGCATGGCGGCTTCTCGATCGTCTATTTGGCTCATGACGGCGAAGACAATCCCGTCGCTATTAAAGAGTACCTGCCCAACAGCCTTGCTTTACGAGGGTCAGACGCAGTCATGCCGAGCATCAGTGCCGAGCATCAGATGGCGTTCAATCACGGGCTCAAATGTTTTTTTGAAGAAGGGCGCGCGGTGGCCCGGTTGGATCATCCGTACCTTGTGCGAGTGACCGACTTTTTCCGCGCCAATGGTACCGTCTATCTTGTCATGCGCTATGAGCGTGGGCGCACCCTGCAGGATCACGTGCGTCATCATGTAGGGCCGATCAAGGAGCATTTTTTGCGTGATCTTTTTGGGCGCCTGCTTGACGGCCTTGATGAAGTGCATACCAACAACCTGTTGCATCTGGATATCAAGCCCGGGAATATCCTGTTGCGTAGCGACGACAGCCCGGTTCTGCTCGATTTTGGCGCGGCCCGTCAGGCCCTTCAAGGCGAGGGCGAATATCTGAAGGGGATGTATACCCCCGGCTACGCCGCGCCCGAACAATATGGCAAACGCGACTTGCTCGGCCCGTGGACTGATCTGTATGCGGTAGGCGCAACGCTTTACGCCTGCCTGTTTGGCGCGGCACCACCGCCAGCCGACCAGCGGATGGCCCGGGATGATCGCGAGTTGGCCACTCGGCGCTGGGGTGGAAATTATTCGGCCAACTTTCTGGCCTTGATTGACCACTGTCTGGTGCTCGACCATAACCACCGCCCGCGAGACGCGCGCGTGCTGCAGCAGGCTTTGCTCGACGGAGCACCGCCGCCCGGATTTCAGCCATCATTGCTGGGGCGTTTGCGCGGCCTGATCAGGACATCGGCCTGAGGCCCAGTTGAATTGCATGTACTACCAATGGATCCTTACTGAGAGCGATGCGGCGAGAGCGCAAGGAGGGCGAGTATGAAATTCAAAGTTAGCCACGACAGCCGGGTCGGACGCCGCAGCTCCAATCAAGACAGAGTCGGCTGGGGGCAGACAAACGAAGCCGCTTTTTTCGTGGTTGCCGACGGCATGGGCGGGCACCGACTGGGCGAAGTGGCGGCCCAAATTGCGATCGATCAGTTCGCCCGCGCCTTTGAACAAGAAGCCCGGCCGCGCCTTGACAATCCCTCGCTATTTCTGACGCGATTAATGCATTTGATTCACGAGGCCATCAATGATTATGCGGCGCTGCGAGCAATTGCTCTGGCCGACGCGCCGCGCACCACCTGTGTCGCCTGCGTGGTGCAAGACGGGCGTGCGGCCTGGGCGCATGTCGGTGATTCGCGTTTCTATCTGGTTCGCGATGGCCGACTTCTGGTTCGAACCATGGACCACAGTCATGTGCAATCCTTGATTGATGCAGGCGAGATTACCGCGGAAGAAGCGCAGCACCATCCGCAGCGCAATCTTGTTTTCACTTGCCTCGGTGGCGACGTTACGCCGAGGGTTGACGTCAACCGTGGCCGGCTTTTGCTTCCGGGAGATACGTTGGCGCTATGTTCCGATGGCATCTGGGGGCCTTTGGCCGACACCCTTCCA
>CAZAGR010000213.1:0-5287 GCA_964484585.1 uncultured Propionivibrio sp.
GGTGGCTCACCGGGTAAGCCAGTGGGGACCGTATCCTTCGCCTGGTGCGTTAAGGGTCATCGGCCGGATGCTGAACGTTGTCTGTTTTCGGGTGATCGAGAATCTATCCGGCGAGCGGCCGTGATTCACGTACTTAAGGGCATGTTGTTGCGACTAAAGGCGGAAAATCAGCCGCTTATTTAATCGTGCAAGACGCATGCCATAATCGAACCAACTTAGTGAAGGGTGAATATGGACGAGAACAAAGCCAAGGCGCTACAGGCCGCGCTGGCACAGATCGAGAAGCAGTTTGGCAAGGGCTCCATCATGAAGATGGGTGAAGGCTTGGCCTCCGACGACATTCAAACAGTGTCCACCGGGTCGTTGGGGCTGGATATTGCCTTGGGCATCGGCGGTCTGCCGCGCGGGCGGGTGGTGGAGATTTACGGCCCTGAATCGTCCGGCAAGACGACACTGTGTTTGCACGTGGTCGCTGAAATTCAGAAAGCCGGCGGTGTCGCGGCCTACATCGATGCAGAAAATGCGCTCGACCCGGGCTATGCCGCCAAGCTCGGCGTGAATGTACCGGATTTGCTGATTTCGCAGCCCGACACCGGCGAGCAGGGCCTCGAAATCTGTGACATGCTGGTGCGTTCTGGCAGCGTCGATCTGATCGTGATCGATTCAGTTGCCGCGCTGACGCCGCGAGCTGAAATCGAGGGGGAAATGGGTGATCAGTTGCCCGGTCTTCAGGCCCGCTTGATGAGTCAGGCGCTGCGCAAACTCACCTCCAACATAAAGCGCACCAATACGCTGGTAATTTTCATCAATCAGATTCGAATGAAAATCGGCGTCATGTTCGGCAGCCCGGAAACTACGACGGGAGGCAATGCGCTGAAGTTTTACGCTTCCGTTCGTATGGATATCCGCCGCACCGGCGCGATCAAGAATGGCGACGAGGTGATTGGCAATGAGACCAAGGTTAAAGTGGTTAAAAACAAAGTGGCACCACCCTTCCGTGAGGCTCACTTTGACATTCTTTACGGCGAAGGCATTTCACGCGAAGGCGAAGTCGTCGAGTTGGGTGTGACCCACAAGATTGTCGAAAAATCGGGGGCCTGGTATGCGTACAAGGGCGAAAAAGTCGGCCAGGGCAAGGACAATGCGCGCAAGTTTCTGCGTGAACATCCTGAACTTTCAACGGAAATCGAGAATAAGGTGCGCGCGGCCGTGGGCGTAGCCGTTCCGGGGGCTGCAGGTTCGGCGGTCGCGGCGGCCGGGGCCGAGTAAAGCCTTTTGTTTGGTGGGATGATCGCGGTGCAATCAAGCAAGCCGGGAAAACCTGCCGTGTCGGATCTGCGCCAACGTGCGATCCGGCTGCTGGCCCGGCGTGAGCACAGCAAGCTCGAATTGGCACGCAAACTCGGCGCGTTCGGCACGCACGACGAGATCAATGCGCTCCTGATGGAACTGGAGGCAGCGAATCTGCAATCCGACCTGCGTTTCGCCGAGGGTTATGTCCGTTTTAATGCGAATCGGCTGGGCGCCTCGCGTTTGCGCCAAACCTTGCGCACCAAGGGTATCGGGGCAGAGCTCGTTGATATGCAGTTAGTGGGCCAATTGTGTCCCGCGGGGCAGGGTGATGAAGCCGCCCGGGCACTCGACGTTTGGACACGACGGTTCGGCACGGCGCCGACGACTGCGCAAGAGTGGGCAAAACATGCCCGTTTTCTGCAGTACCGGGGATTTCCCACCGAAGTGATACGCAAACTGTTGGGCGCTCTGCCCGGGCGGGTAAGGGATAGCGGGTCGTCAGGCGGCCAGTTTGATCTTCATCCGGAGGCAACAGAATCCGCATGAGCGAGACTCGTCCGGCTCACCTTTCTGCGCACAATTTGCGCAAGAAGTACAAAAGCCGCACGGTGGTGACGGATGTTTCGTTTGATGTCGCTGCGGGCGAGGTCGTCGGCCTGCTGGGACCTAATGGCGCGGGGAAAACCACCTGTTTTTATATGGTGGTTGGGCTGGTGGCTGCCGATGGTGGCGAGATTCGCCTCGACACGGGAGCTGCGGTGGCGAGGTTGACGCATCTGCCGATACATCGCCGGGCGAGGATGGGTTTGTCCTATCTGCCACAGGAAAACTCGGTTTTCCGCAAGTTAAGCGTGGAAGACAATATCCGCGCCGTCCTTGAGCTTCAGGATCTCGATGCGATCAATTTGGAAACCCGGCTGGAGGAATTGCTCGACGAACTGCATATCGCCCACATCAGGAAAAACATCGCCATCTCCTTGTCGGGAGGTGAGCGACGACGGGTGGAGATCGCCCGCGCACTGGCCACGCGGCCCAGTTTCATCTTGCTCGATGAACCGTTCGCCGGAGTCGATCCGATCGCGGTTCTTGATATTCAAAAAATCATCCGTTTTCTGAAGGAACGTGATATCGGTGTCCTGATAACTGATCACAATGTTCGTGAAACGCTGGGCATTTGTGACCGGGCGACCATCATTAACGAAGGCACTGTTCTGGCCGCTGGACATCCGGATGAGATCGTCGATAATGCAGCTGTGCGTCGGGTCTATCTCGGCGAACACTTTCGCATGTAACGGCACACTCCGTTACACACACAATGAGACAGGCACTGCAACTCAGGCTCTCCCAGCATCTGGCGCTCACACCCCAGTTGCAGCAGGCCATCCGCCTTCTCCAGTTGTCCACCCTGGAACTGAACGCCGAGATTGAGCAGGCTCTACAGGACAACCCGTTGCTTGAGCGTATCGAGCCCGGCGATCCTGGATTCACGCAGGCCGCGGATACCATGCAGCCTGTTCAGGAGTCGAAAGAATCGAGCGAAACCGAGGCAGCCAGCAGTCAGTCGGATGACAGTTTCGACGGTGGTCTCGACGAAGGTTGGGGTGCTGAATTGGGCAGCGGCAGCAGTCCACGAGATTCCAATGATGAGGATATGGATAGCGGGCAGTCGCAGGCGGCCGAGATCAGTCTGTGCGAACACCTGACGACTCAGTTGGCGATGACCCAACTCAGCGACCGCGACCGGGCGCTGGTCGCTTTTCTGATTGAGGCACTTGACGCCGATGGCTATCTTGGGCAAACGCTCGAGGAGTTGCTCGACGTGCTGCCGGTAGTAGACATCGCCGATGAATCCGCCGAGGAGACGCGCGACAATTTGCTTGATGACCTCAAAGTTGCATTGCGCCATATTCAGAGCTTCGATCCGCCCGGAATCGGCGCGAGGGATTGCCGTGAATGCCTTGTCCTGCAATTGGATTGCCTTGAGCCGAGCCCCGAGCGCGATCTGGCCCGCGCCGTGGTCGCCAGACATCTGGATTTGCTAGCCGCACGTGACTTTGCGCGTATCAAGAAATCTCTAGGCTGTGATGATGAAGCGTTGCGTCTTGCGCAATCGCTGATTCTGTCGCTGAATCCACGGCCGGGCGCGGCATTTGCGGCGCTGGATACGCGTTATGTGGTCCCCGATGTTTCCGTGCGCAAGATCCGCAACAACTGGGTGTGCGCCCTCAATGGTGAAGCCATGCCGCGTTTGCGCATCAACCGTCTGTACGCCGGCATTCTTCAACGTCACCGCAGTGGCGGCGGCAGTTCCTCGGCCGGGCTCAACACCCAGCTTCAGGAAGCCAAGTGGCTGATCAAAAACGTACAGCAACGCTTCGACACCATTTTGCGGGTGTCGCAGGCAATCGTCGACCGGCAGCGTGGCTTTTTTGATCATGGCGAAGTGGCAATGCGACCACTGACGCTGCGCGAAATTGCCGAAACCGTTAGCCTTCACGAATCCACCATTTCACGCGTGACCACGCAGAAATATATGGCGAGTCCGCGCGGGATTTTTGAACTCAAATATTTTTTTGGCAGTCACGTCGCCACAGATTCCGGCGGCGCGGCGTCAAGTACTGCAATTCGGGCGCTGATCAAGCAATTGGTCGGCGCCGAGGACGGTCGGAAGCCGCTCTCGGATGCCCGTCTGGCAGAAGTCCTCGGCGAGCAGGGCATCGTTGTGGCACGTCGCACTGTTGCGAAGTACCGCGATCTGCTCAGTATCCCGCCGGTAAATCTCAGAAAGCAGCTCTAGACCCATTCAACCAAGGAGAGATCATGAACCTGAATATCACCGGGCACCACATCGAAGTAACTCCCGCCATCCGCGAGTACGTCATCAGCAAGCTCGACCGCGTGATACGTCACTTCGACCAAGTCACCAGCGTTCACGCAATACTCTCCGTTGATAAGCTGGCGCAGAAAGCGGAAGTGACGCTGCACGTCAAGGGCAAGGATATTTTTGCCGATGCGACTGATGCCAATCTTTACGCCGCTATTGATCTGGTCGCCGACAAACTCGATCGGCAGGTCGTCAAGCACAAAGAGAAAGTCTCGGATCACTCACACGACAAACGCACGGTAGTGGAATAAGCCGTGTCTTTTCTACCGGGAAAGGAGAGCGTTATACTCCGCCCTCCTTTCCGGCACCGTCCGCTTCCCGTACAGCCTTTGATGAACCAAATTGCCAGTTTGTTACCAGCGGAAAATATCGTGGTCGGGCTCGATGCGGGAAGCAAGAAGCGCGTATTCGAACAAGCGGGCCTGTTATTTGAGAATCATCATCAACTTGCCCGCAGCACCGTATACGATGCCCTTTTTGCCAGAGAAAAGCTGGGTTCTACGGCCCTCGGCCTTGGCGTGGCGATTCCGCACGGACGTATCAAAGGACTGAAGGCGGCCAGTGGAGCTTTTTTCCGCTTGGCGAATCCGATCCAGTTTGACGCCCCTGACGGGCAGCCCGTCAGCCTTATTTTTGTGTTGCTGGTGCCGCAAAGCGCCAACGAGCAACATCTGCAACTTCTGTCCGAACTGGCGCAAATGTTTTCCGACCGCAGTTTTCGCGAGCAGTTAGTGGCAGCACCCGACAGTGCGAGCTTGCAGACAATCTTTTCAACGTGGCAGTCTGACTAGCTGTCGATCTTCTCCCTCTCCATGTCACGTCCGCTGATCGTCGCCGAACTGTATGAGAGCAATCGTTCGGGATTAAATTTGACCTGGGAGTCCGGCGATCTGAACCGGACACTGGCCATCACCAAAGACAATATGTCACCGGCTGACTTGGTCGGGCACCTGAATTTGATCCACCCTGAGCGTCTTCAGGTGATTGGCGCGCCCGAGATCAGTTGGATTACCGGACTCCCTACTGAGCGTCTGTTGGAATTGCTGCGCACAGTACTCGCAGCCAAGCCGCCGGCCGTGATCGTGGCCGATGGCTGCGAGCCGAACGACA
>CAZAGR010000214.1:0-5280 GCA_964484585.1 uncultured Propionivibrio sp.
TTTCCGAAAATGCTGTCCGGACATAATCAGTCAGACGCCAACGCTGCTCGCCCAGATAAGTACCGCTCTTGGCTTCACCGATTGATGCTAGCCTGAATTCATTATCAAACGTATAAATCCTCACTCCCCGCAAACTGGCATCTGGAGCGACCTCCCTGACGTTGACAAACGACAGATCATCCTTGACCCATAAGCCGGAACGAAACTCCTGTCCCACAAGTGACCCCATGGCGCCAAGGCGTAACCGTTGAGCGGCCTTTTCAGCAGAAGGTACCACCAGTTCGCCGAGAGTCAATGTGAGCACAACAAACAAGGAAGCGACTCGAATCAGTGACACCAGCAATTCTGACGTGGATAATCCCGAAGCTCGCAAGACTGTAATCTCGGAATCACGTGCCAGATGCGTTAAGGCATAGAGACTTCCAATCAGAACGCTAATTGGCAGAATTTCATAAGCTCGCCCCGGCAAAGTGAGCGCAACATAAACAATTGCCTGCTGCAACTGGTATCCGCCCCGCCCCAAATTGGCAAGTTCAGCGATAAGATCAAAGAATCCGAACAGCGCGAGAAAGGCAGCGGTCACCAAGGCCGTTGCCGAATAAATCGCTCGCGCAAGATGACGCTCAAAAACCCTTAACGCCACTTTAGCCTGCTCCAAATCAGGGGATTTTGCCTCATGAGCAATAACCCGAACATAACCATCCCCGCGAGCAGGTGAACCGAGCTGACGCCAACCCAAAAATTCAATTTGCCTTGCGCAACCCAAGCTTGGCTAACACCCATAAGATTGTTGTAAATCATGTAAGCCAACAGCGCGAAAATCAAGTTGGTAGTGCGTCCCGCCCGCGGATTCACAAAACCCAAAGGGATTGCCAGCAGAGACAGATTCAACGCAGCGATCGGCAGGCCGATTCGCCAGAGTATTTCTGCCAGACTCGCCGGAGTACGGTCATTGATCAGAGTCAAAAACGAGCGGCCTCGCGGCGACACATCAAGGACTGCCGATTCCTTAGCTTCAACACGGAGTGCATAGCGGTCAAACTCCATAACCCTGTACTCGGCACTTCCTGGATCTCCTTCATAACGCCGACCTCTCTCCAAAATCAGGAAGCGATCGCCGTTGGGAGCGACCTCGGTTCTCCCCTGCGCTGTCGCAATGACGCCTAGTCGTTGATGCTGAATCGAACTGACAAAAACGTTCTTGACCAGCTCTTGAGTTCCAAGCACGCCCTCAACGAAAAAAACACGATCGGCAGAGCTGGACTCGTTGAACGCGCCAGGAGTTATTCGGGTCAAGTCATCCCGTTGGTCCATTCGCTGACGATAAACCTCACTTCGCTCGGCAGCCCACGGGGCGATGACCATTGACAGGGCGGCAATCAATACCACCATCGGTAACGCGAAATTGAGTACGGGTCGCACCCAATCCATCAGAGGCATCCCGGACGACATCCAGATCACCATCTCTGAATCCCGATACCACCGCGAGATAGTCATCAAAACAGCAATGAACAGCGTCAGAGAGAGCAAAATGGCGAGGTAACCAATCGCGCCAAACCCCAATAGGGCAATGACTGCATCCGCCGCAATCTTTCCCCCGGCGGCTCGACTTAAAAGCCGGATCAACTGTGTGGTCAGCAATACGGCAAACAAGACGGCGAATACGCCGACGGCAGTGGTGATGAATTCGCGCCGTGCCGCGCTTTTGTAGATCATGGCTCGACAGCAATACTTTGACTTGAGGGAAAACTTGAGTGGATAATCCGAAACAGAGTCGGTCTCGCCTCGGCGTGCAGGTACATAGCGTGTTCAACCAAACAGGAGTCAACTGTGGAATTTAGCATAAAGAGTGGTAGCCCTGAAAAGCAACAGAGCGCATGTGTCGTCGTTGGTGTTTTCGAAACGAGGAAACTCTGTCCGTCAGCGCTATCCATCGATAGCGCGTCCGGCCAATACCTGACCGAGTTGATTCGGCAGGGTGATATGGAAGGAAAACTCGGCTCAACGTTGCTCCTCCATCGCATACCGGGCATCAAGGCATCTCGCGTTTTATTGGTCGGCTTGGGAAAGGAAAAGGATTTTTCGGAAAAAAACTACCGAAACGTCATCGGCGCCGCGATAAAGCACCTTAATGGGCTTGGCGGAAAAGATACGGCGATTTATCTCACGGATCTGAAGGTAGGAAAACGTAATGCGTCCTGGCGGGTGCGTGAGGCGACGATCATTGCGCATGAAACCCTGTATCGATTTGAACAACTCAAGTCCAAACCTGACGATACGAAACGTGCACTCGAAAAAGTTGATTTTTGTCTCCTGCGCTCAAACGATGTTGCGGATGCAGAACACGGATTGACCCATGGCGAAGCCATTGCAGCAGGCACCAACTGGGCAAAGGACTTGGGCAATCTGCCCAGCAACATTTGTACGCCGACCTATCTCGCCGATCAAGCCCGCAACCTGGGCAAGGAATTCAAACTAAACGTTGAAATCCTCGAACGCAAGGATATGGAGGCGCTTGGCATGCACTCACTTTTGTCGGTGGCAAAGGGGTCCATTGAACCGCCTAAATTCATCATGATTCGCCACCTGCTTGGCAAGAAAAGTGACAAGCCAGTGGTTCTGGTTGGCAAGGGCATCACATTCGACTCAGGCGGCATTTCACTCAAGCCCGGCCCTGAAATGGACGAAATGAAGTACGACATGTGCGGAGCCGCCAGTGTAATGGGTACGCTAAGAGCCGCAGCCATGCTGCGACTCCCTATAAATCTGATCGGCGTGGTTGCAGCATCGGAGAACATGCCCAGCGGAAACGCCTCAAAACCCGGTGATATTGTCAAGTCAATGTCAGGGCAAACCATAGAGATTCTGAATACCGATGCAGAAGGCCGGCTGATTCTTTGCGATGCTTTAACTTATGTCGAACGGTTCGATCCCTCGTGCGTAGTTGACGTTGCCACCCTGACCGGTGCCTGCGTAATTGCACTGGGTCACGTCGCTAGCGGTCTCTTTGCAAACGACGATTCGCTCGCCAGCGAATTGTTGGATGCAGGTCAGGAGTCCGGTGATCGCGCCTGGCAAATGCCCTTATGGCCAGAGTACCAAGAGATGTTGAAGAGTAACTTTGCAGATATGGCGAATATCGGCGGGCGCGCCGGCGGTTCGATAACGGCCGCCAGTTTTCTAGCCCGTTACACTGAAAAACTCAGTTGGGCACATCTGGATATTGCCGGGACCGCTTGGAAATCCGGAAAGGAAAAGGGAGCTACGGGCCGGCCTGTGCCGTTGCTGACGCAGTTTTTACTGAGTCGTGCCGGGAATGCAAAGGTGGGGCGGCGCAAGCGGAAATGATGCTGGATATTTACAGCGACTGGCCACCCGTGCTGAGGGATTTTTCATTGGTAAATCCTTCAAACGATATCCCGGATCATCTCACCGACATCGCACGCCCGGGGGAAATCGTCATGCAGGAAAAGGAAGTCCGCGACATGGGGCGAAAACGATTGCGCCGCTAACGCGACGCCAGGTTGACGATTGAAATGCATGAGATCGCCGAATAACTGACTCCATGACTAATACGAGAGATGAGACACATAAAGTATTGGCACAGGCCGACGCATTGATGCGCCGACACCGGGTTTTTGTTGCCGGCGCAACTCAATCGCCTCCATTTGACGAAAGTCTTGAATCGCATGATGACCTTCCGATACTGACTGAAATCGTGGTCGAAACGGATCTACCGCAGGGAGGTCATGCGCGGGTTCCGGATAATCGCCGTCGCGAGACGGCGGAAATCGTATCAACCGCATTGATCGAATGGCTAGATGAAGATTTACCGCAGGCAGTATTAAATGTGATGGATGGCCTGTCCGATCAGATCATTGCGGCCGTAACCGAGCGGGCAAAAACCGACCTGCTTCAACGGCTAGAGGATAGGCTAGGTAAGGCCAGCGGGACCTGAGCCTTCGCCGCCAAAGCGACCCAAAGCCCGGCAGCGACGACTCGCTAGGCAACGGGCATTGATTCGGCAAATGAGGTTCGTAACATCAACTTATCGTAGAGCTTTGAGAGTTGTGGATACTGCCCCTGCCACCGAATATCGGCGTAACGAAAAACAAGATAGCCCAGTGCGACGCCGACCGTCACGTCTGCCAAGCTGAACCCGTTGCCATGACACCAGGGTTGCGGCCCCAAATCATCCGCCATCACCTTCAAACCCGAACTGATCTTTTCCTGCTGGCGAGAAATCCATTCCTTGCTCTGCTGCTCTATCGGACGCTTGGCTTCAAGAAAGCTGCTTGCCGCAGCATCGCAGATACCATCCGCCAAGGCCTCCCATCGCCTTACCATAACCCGCTCTCTGCCGTTGGCCGGAATCAAGCGGTTGTTTGGCGTCATCGCGTCCAGATATTCAACAATAACGCGCGAATCATAAAGTGGGACATCATCATCTAACAACAGAACCGGGACCTTACCCAGCGGATTCACCCGCGACACTTTGGAATCGGCTGTCCAAGGTGAATCAATCTCAAAACTGTAATCAATTTTCTTTTCCGCAAGGACAATGCGCACCTTGCGGACATACGGGCTGGTCAGCGATCCGATAAGCTTCATTGCATGCATGGACTATGTGGGCACAAGCCGCCGACTATATCATGGGGCCGCAGCCGAAGGTCGGCAACGCGGGTTAAACTTCTGATCGCCCCTTCTATTCAACAACGCCCGCTTCATCAATTGACAATGCCAATTTCAGCACTTACCTCGCTCTGCCCCCTTGATGGCCGTTACGCGGACAAACTCGACGATCTGCGACCACATTTTTCCGAGTTTGGACTCATTCACAATCGCGTTCGAGTTGAGATTGCATGGCTTCAGGCACTGGCCTCGTCACCGGAGATTATCGAATGTCCTGCCTTTTCGGCCACGACTGTGAAAGAACTCAGCGCAGTCGTCGATAATTTCTCTGAGCATGACGCCGAGACAATCAAAGCCATTGAAGCGCGTACCAATCACGATGTGAAAGCGATGGAGTACTGGCTCAAGGACACACTCTCCGGGAACGCCGAAGTAGCGCAGGTCAGTGAATTCATCCATTTCGGGTGTACATCGGAAGACATCAATAATGTCGCCCATGGGTTGATGCTGAAGGAGGCCGTGACGAAAAGCCTTCTGCCGGCGGTTGATCGCAACATCGCCCGACTTCGCGAACTGGCTCATCAATTGGCCGACCTACCCATGCTGGCGCACACCCCCGCCCAGCCGGCCACACCGACGACACTAGGC
>CAZAGR010000215.1:0-5234 GCA_964484585.1 uncultured Propionivibrio sp.
CCCTGAGGTATATTCCCAAAGCCGGATCGCCGATCCCACCACTGCCGACGGTAATCTTGAGGTCTTGCAGGCGACTAATTCAGCTTTCCAAGCTTCCACGGAGGAACCGGACACCAAGGTTTTTACCCTGATATCAAGCGACACAACCGCCTCAGCGCAGGAAAGCACCCCTGAGGTATATTCCCAAAGCCGGATCGCCGACCCGACAATTGCTGACCGTAGCCTTGATCTGTCCGAGGAAAACCACTCAATTCCCCAACCTTTAACGGACGACGCTGGCACCAAAGTTTCCACGCCAGAATCAAGTACCGAAAGCTTGACGTTCGAGAAACAAACCGGGGCAAGCTCCATAGATTCCAGACATCCGGAAGCAACGAGGGCGGAGTCGCCACCACGCCAGCAATACGATCCGACTAGAGCTACAGTCGGCTTACTTGATGACGGTAACGCGGTCGCCCAAAATAAGGGTATTCCCGACGATCTACGACCGCTCGTGCAGCAGCAGTTAGACTCCCTTGCCACACAGCGCCTTGTTTGGCATGGAGAGGTATGGCCCGACCAGAAACTCGAATGGGAAATCGACTGGCAACAAGGTAGTGCCAGTGACAACTCTGAAGAAGTCGATCAGTGGGCCACGACACTGCGCCTGACCACGCCCCGTCTCGGCGAGATCGATGTACGAATTCAGCTGACTGGCACGGGAGTTCGTCTCCTCATCGCCAGCCAAAACGACGTCAGTGCGCATGATTTGCGTGGCGCGTTGCCGCAACTGGAGCAGGCGCTGACTGCTGCCGGCGTAACTCTGTTGGGCGCCTTGGTGAAACACGCCGCGCCACTCGATGATGCCGGCTGAAGACTTCAGTCGTCGCTCGCTTGCGGTAGCCTTGAAGTATGCACCCGGCGATGCCGCGCCAAAAGTCGTCGCCAAGGGGCGCGGCCTGATTGCCGCGGAAATAATTTCACGTGCCCGAGAGCACGGCGTATATGTGCATGAGTCGCCGGAGCTGGTCGCATTGCTGTCAGATGTTGATCTGGATGACAGAATTCCCCCCGCGCTCTACATCGCCGTCGCAGAACTCTTAGCCTGGCTGTATCAAGTGGAGAACAGAAGCGCCGCACCAAGCGTGAAATCTAACGGTGCGTGAGTTCAGGCACCCTCCAATGTCGTCTAAAATAATACATGCGTTGCTCCAGCGATCGAGCGACATTTTGCCGATGCCATGACTCCTTCAGACACACCAATCAAGTCACCAGATTCCGTCGCCGACTCCACAGATACGCCCGAATCGATCACGGCGCTGCTGGCGGACGACCAATACACAAAATATATGCTGAGCACCAAGGCTGCCATGGCCCCGGTGCTGCGCGGCTTGATCGAACACGTTTCTCAAATAACTTTGTTTTTCAACGAAGGCAGGGACATGGTGCTTTCGAGTCTCATCAGCTTTGACGAAAACGGCCTGCTGCTGGACTACGGCCCCAGCTCGGAAATGAATCGCAAAGCGTTGGCTGCGGAAAAATTGTTTTGCATCACACAGCTGGACAAGGTCAAAATTCAGTTTCTGTTGCGCGGGGTTCGTAGCGCCGAGGCAGGCGGTTTGCCGGCTTTTCGCGCAGTAATGCCTGAAGGTATTCTTCGACTGCAGCGCCGCGAATACTTTCGACTGACCTTGCCGATCACGCGACCACTGAAGATGGTAATGCCGCTCGTGGTAGCCAAGAACGCACCACAGATGCTTGAGGTCAGTGTGGGGGATATCAGCGGGGGTGGATTAGGCATCGTCAATCTGTCCAAGGACGCACAACTTGCTACGGGTATGAAAGTCAGCGGATGCCGAATGGACCTCCCTGAAGTCGGCCAGATTACCGCGACTATTCGTGTCTGTAGTCTGATGGACGCGACCAACCGCGGTGGTGTGCAGTCCCGCCGCGCCGGATGCGAATTCGTTGATCTTCCCGGGCCAATGCTGACCTTGATTCAACGTTACATCATCAAGATGGAACGCGAACGCAAGGCACGTGAATCGGGCATGGCCTGATCTTGTCCAACTCGATGCTCTCATACCCAGTGAGGAACAAAAGCCAGATACCGTCTGAATTATTCCTGATCCCAGACGAAAAGTGTGTCTATGCTTTTGCGTTTAAGTCGCATCGCGGTACGCGGCAACTACTTTGGACGGATCATGCACTCTGCAGTGGAAGCCACGCCACTGAGGCATTTCTTGCCCAATTAATTGAGAAACACTCGATACCCGCCGGCGTCCCCGTTGCGCTTGTCGCCCCAGGCGGAATTGGTGGATTTCTGCTAATTGCGAACACCTCACGTCGTAATGGTTCCGTGCAACACGCAGTCAGCCGAATGGAGCATGACTTGCCATTTTCGATTGACGACCTACAGTGGCGCGTACATTGCGCGGGCGGACTCCTTGAGGTCTTCTGGGTAATGAAGAGTTGGGTTGAGAACCAACGCGCCATGCTGGACAGGCTAGGGCTGAACCTCGAGGAAATTTATCCTCGCGCATCGCTGTTCAGGCATCTAGCCGAAAACCCAGGTTGCGAACGACTCATTGTCCGTGAGCAAAGCAAGAATGGTATTTTTTCTCATGAGTTCGAACAGGCAGTAGTTGCACGATCGCTGTCGCTTTCCGTTGTGGTTTCGGAGTTAGATGACGGAGTTCAAAACTCGCCCCGCGATCCAGCTCCACTGCAAGTAATCAATGTCGATTTCGATGCGCTCGACCCAAACCTACCTTCTCGCCTTGGAGCTCTGCGGCAAGGCGCTAGCGAGGCCATTCAAGTCGACCAATCAGCCAGAACCATCCTTCGACCTGCCTTACGTATTGGATCCGTTGTCGCAATAGTTGGACTCATTGGTGCCGTCTTCATGGACAATAGAGCATCTTCCTTGGAACAAAGCATGCGGGCAGCCGAGACTGAACTCAAAAAACTGCGCAGCAGCGCCACCGAATATGATGCGGCAAGGAACTCAATTCGCACACATCAGCTTTATCTGGATGCTCTGGCAAAGAAAAGTGCGCCCGATCCGCTACCCTCAATATCCACTATCGTCAAGTTTATGCCCGCAGGCGCCTGGATTACTCGCATCAACTTTGACGAAAAAGCCCTTGAAATCCGAGGTAGCGGTACGAATGGCGAAGCCATAATTTCCGCGACCAAAGAAGCCAACCTTTCAGGTCCAATGAAGAATCTTTTTACTGAACCTCGTAGCAACGAATTTGCGCTTTCAGTTGACTTCACCAAGCCGATCAAGGGCGCGAGCAAGTGACTATCCGTGAATGGCACCTGATGAACAATCACTTTGGTCATGGACCGGCCATCATGTTGTTATTATTTTGCGCTACCGCTATCGGGCTGAATTTTTTCATGGCTGCGAAACTGTTTGGCACATACTCTGCTTACAGCGAGCAGACAACCGTACTTGCAACCCTGAAGTCCAACTTGTCGTTGCTGCCGCAGCGCTTGGCCGAAAAAGAAGCCATTCAAACTAAATTTTCGGCAGTATCCTCGCGTTTAGTTTCCAACATGGATGCATCTGGCAATACCGGCGCTGCCTTCACAACGACGCTAAAATCGTGGTACTCATCCCAAGGAGTGGATCAGTCCGCGGTAGTCTCAAGTGATCTTCGTGATGAAAACGAAGTCAGATATCTGACGGCAACTGTCGAGGCGCCCATGAGTCCGGAAAAGTTATGGTTGATATTGCAGAATTGGCCCAGCGCGCCGCTTTTCTTGCGCCTCACGCGGGGAACCATAGAACTTGATGATCCGGTCAGTCCGCACGCGTTGAAAACACGCCTGGTCTGGGAGGGCATTCGCGGTCCGATACCACCTCCCCAAGCAGTTGACGGAAAATCAGGCAAGCCGTCAGTTGCGGGGAGTGACGGAAAACGGACGGTCGTACGTTCAGCGACGAAAACAACGCAGCTAACCGAAGAAGCTCGCAAATGACCTTACTGCTTTGCCTCGATCGGCCATGGTTCATTCCGCGAACGCTGCTTGCCTGCACCTGCCTGCTGAGCGCTAGTGGCGCGTTGTCGCAGGGCTTGTCGCTGCATGACGCGCTGACAGGTGCAAAGGCAGCATCAAGCGCAGTGCCACCCGCGGCAGCGACAACTCTTGTTCCGACAGCGCCATCGGCCATCATTCCGCCGACGATTGGCCGTCCGACCATCGGTTCACCGCCATCGGCGACCAGCACAACGCCACCGCCAACCGCGATGCAAAGCGCCCCCTCCCCCGCAGACACCATCACACCAATCGCTCAAAATACTGTTTCACCGACACGCGTGCGGCGCCCCGAATCCGCCTCGAACCAAACACAGGAAGGCGTGGTACTTCGCTTCGAAAGCGCCGAGTTGCAAGATGTCATTCAGGCCATTTTGGGTGACATCCTGCATGTAAGCTTCATGGTTGACCCGTCGCTGCAGGCCCGCATCAGCCTCCAGTCGTCCGGGGCGATCAGCGCGGCAGATGCCTACAATATTCTTGAAAGCGTGCTTGCTTTGCATGGCGTTTCCATAGTTCGAGATGGCAAGCTGTACAAAGTTATCCGCGATCCCCAAGCAAATCGTGATGCGACGTTCGTGGCCGCCGGTGAAGGATCTCCGCTGGTTCAGATCGTTCCACTGAAATTCGTTCAAGCGTCGGCACTGGCACCCTCGCTGAAAGCCTTGCTGGGCTCGCAAGCATTGATCAGTGGCGACGCCACAAACAGATATCTGATCGTGGTTGATCGCGCACAGAACGTCGCCAAAGCCTTGGAAGCGATCGCAACTCTGGATGTGGACTACCTCGCGAAGGTAAAGATTCGTCTCATCCCGATGGCACGCGGCAGCGATGCTGTCGAAATAGCCAAGGAACTCGACTCACTGTTCCGCGCTTCCGGCATGTTCAACTGGCAGGGAACGGATCCCGCAAAGATCTTTTTTATTCCGATCGCCCGAATGAATGCCCTGTTGGTTGCCGCTTCAAACGATTCAATGATTTCAGCTGCGGAAAAATGGGTCGATCTGCTTGATCAGGCACCTGGCGACGGGCCAGCCAGTCTCATTCACATTTACCCGGTCGCAAACTCTACAGCGATCCGCCTCACCGACCTTTTGCGTCAACTGTTGTCCTCCGGTGGTGGGGCGTCAACTGCAAACGCAGTAAGCGGCCCGGTGCCAGGTCAAACAACGGCGACTGCACCCGGCGGCGCAACCGATCCATCGCGG
>CAZAGR010000216.1:0-5131 GCA_964484585.1 uncultured Propionivibrio sp.
TTGCATTTCGCGATTGATATCCGACTTGACCTGACCGACATAGCGCTGCAAGCGACCCAGCAGGTGCCCTGCCGTTCGCGCAACCCGCGGCAGTCGCTCCGGGCCGATGACCACCAGGGCCACGATGCCAATCACCATCAATTCGCTGAGGCTGACATCAAACATCAAGCGGCTTCCATCGGAAAATTGTATTGAACAGGCGCAAACGAACGCTTCGTCGCGTGGCGGCGACTACGGACTTGCGAGGCGCCGAAAACAGGCAACTCAGGTGCGGGTCTGCTCGCGGCGCGACTCGACGTCAATCGTGACACCGGTCACCTGCGGCGGAGCATCAGCCGGCTTGTCGACGGGGCGATCCGCGTTAGCTTCACGCATACCATCTTTGAAGCCCTTCACCGCGCCGCCGAGATCTTGACCCACGTTGCGCAGCTTCTTGGTGCCAAACACCAGCATTACGATCACCAGTACGATCAACCAATGCCAAATACTGAAACTTCCCATTTTTTATCTCCGAGCGCTAACAGATTTTATTTCTGGCTGCGCTTAAGCATGCCCCCGAGCGGCTCCGTGCCGCCAAGGATGTGCGCGTGCAGATGATACACCTCCTGTTGCCCGATCTTCCCGCTATTGATGATCGTCCGAAAGCCGTCTTTAAGACCCTGGCTGCGCGCCAGCTCATTTGCCATCACCAGAATCCGCCCGAGTACCAATTGATGTTCGGGCAACGCTTCCATCAGGGAACTGATGTGCTGTTTCGGAATGATCATGAAGTGCACCGGAGCCACCGGATTGATATCGTGAAATGCGTAAATCTCCTCGTCTTCATAGACTTTGCGTGAAGGAATTTCACCCTTGACGATGCGGCAGAATAGGCAGTCATCCATTTCAATTGTCCCGGTTGTTTTTTTCGTCAATACCCGAAATCCCCTCGCGGCGACGAAACTCGGCGAGGATGTCGTCGACGCCGATACCGAAATGCGCCATCAGTACGAGACTGTGAAACCAGAGATCGCAGGTCTCGCGCACCAGGTGCAAGCGATCACCATCCTTCGCTGCCATGATGGTCTCGGCGGCTTCTTCGGCAATCTTCTTGCAAATCGTGTCCGTGCCCTTGGCATACAGGCCGGCGACGTAGGAGGAATCCGGCGCAGCGCCCTTGCGTTCGATCAGCGTCTGCTGCACACGATGAAGAACTTCGATATCAATCATTTATAGATTTCCTTGGGGTCGCGCAGGACCGGTTCAACCGCCTGCCAGCCGGAGGCGGTGAGTTGTTGAAAAAAGCAGCTGCGACGCCCGGTGTGGCAGGCAATACCGCCGGATTGCTTTACTTTAAGCAGAATCACATCATTGTCGCAATCGGTACGAATCTCCACTACGTGCTGAACGTGCCCTGATTCCTCGCCCTTTCGCCACAAACGACCACGCGAACGCGACCAATATACGGCCTCACCGCCGTTTGCGGTTTCAAACAGGGCTTGGCGATTCATCCACGCCACCATCAACACTTCGCCGCTAGCGGCATCCTGCGCAATGGCCGGCATTAGGCCGCTTGCGTCCCAGGCCAGCTGATCCAGCCAAATCGTATTCGACACGTCGGCAGGTGCGATTGAAAGCGCGCTCGTAGGATTACTCATAGGCGTACTTCAATGCCTCTTTGCTGCATGAATTCCTTGGCCTGCCTTACCGTGTATTCGCCGTAATGAAAAATGCTCGCCGCCAAAACAGCATCAGCGCGCCCTTCAGTGACCCCATCCGCGAGATGCGCCAAATTGCCGACGCCGCCGCTGGCAATCACGGGAATCGACACGGCATCGGAGACCGCTCGCGTCAATGCCAGATCAAATCCGGACTTGGTGCCGTCACGATCCATGCTGGTCAGCAAAAGTTCACCCGCGCCCAGTGCTTCAACTTTACGCGCCCAATCCAGCACATCAAGTCCGGTATTTTTCCTGCCACCATGGGTGAAGACCTGCCAGCATCCGGGTCCCGTCTGCTTGGCATCGATGGCGACCACAATACATTGCGCACCCACCTTGGCCGAGGCATCGGCCACCAGTTGTGGATCATTGACCGCAGCGGTATTCATGCTGACCTTATCGGCGCCCGCATTCAGCAATCGGCGCACATCCTCGACCCGGCGCACGCCGCCGCCCACGGTCAGCGGAATAAACACCTTTTCAGCGCAAGCCTCAATGATGTGCAGGATGATGTCACGATCGTCCGAAGACGCAGTGATGTCGAGAAACGTCAGCTCATCTGCGCCCTGCGCGTCGTACCGCTGCGCAATTTCTACCGGATCGCCGGCATCGCGCAGTTCAACGAAGTTGACGCCCTTGACCACGCGACCGGCGTTGACGTCAAGACAAGGGATGATCCGTTTGGCAAGCATGCTCGGATAGCTAGCGCGCAGAAAGTTTGTCGGCCTCGGCTTGCGCCTTCTTGAAATCGAGCTTGCCCTCGTAAATGGCCCGGCCGGTGATGGCCCCCATGATGCCTTCTGCGGCCACCGCGCATAGTGCCTTGACGTCCTTTTGGCTGGCGATGCCGCCGCTGGCAATGACCGGAATGCGCAAAGCCTGTGCCAGCTTGACAGTCGCTTCAATATTGACACCACTCATCATGCCATCGCGCCCGATGTCGGTGTAGATCAAGGCTTCAACGCCGTAGTCTTCAAATTTCTTGGCCAAGTCGATCACATCATGCCCGGTCATTTTTGACCAGCCATCGACTGCCACCTTGCCGTCCTTGGCGTCCAATCCGACGATCACGTGCCCCGGGAAGGCGCCGCAGGCATCATGCAGAAAGCCAGGATTTTTTACCGCGGCCGTGCCGATGATGACATAGGCCAAGCCATCGTCGAGGCAACGCTCTATGGTATCCAAGTCACGAATACCTCCGCCCAACTGAACGGGGATTTCATCGCCCACCTCCGCCAAAATTGACTTTATTGCGGCCTCATTCTTTGGCCGTCCGGCAAACGCACCATTCAAATCAACCAGATGCAGGCGACGAGCGCCCTGACTGACCCAATGTCGCGCCATGGCCGCAGGATCTTCCGAAAAAACAGTGGCGTCGTCCATCACGCCTTGTTTCAGGCGAACACAATGGCCGTCTTTGAGATCAATCGCGGGTATCAGCAACATGGCTTTGGGCTAGGTAACGTGGGTAACGTGGATGGGAAATCAAGCGGGCCGCCAGCGCATGAAGTTGCCGAGCAACTGCAACCCGGCGCTGGCACTTTTCTCTGGATGAAACTGGACAGCGAAAATGTTAGCGCGACTAATGGCGCTGGTAAAGCGAATACCGTAGTCCGTAGTTGCCGCCGCCAACTCAGGCGACAAGGGCTCGACGTAGTAACTGTGTACGAAATAGAACCTTGCTCCGTCGGCAATGCCCTGCCACAGCGGGTGGGTGGCCATCTGGCCAACGTTGTTCCAGCCCATATGCGGCACTTTGAGCCGGATTCCATCGACACCCTGCATGGCTGCTTGCGGGAAGCGCGGCACCCGACCGGGAAGAATGTCCAGCCCATGAGCCGCACCCTCTTCGGCCTCACCGAAGAGCATTTGTAATCCCACGCAAATGCCGAGAAATGGCTTCTCTTGTGCGGCGCGAACCACGGCATCGCGCAATCCCCGATCAGCAAGCTCGCGCATGCAGTCAGGCATTGCACCTTGACCAGGCACCACGACTCGGTCAGCCATTTCTATTTCATTGACAGATGAGGTAACGCGAACCCGCGCACCACGTAAGCCCTGCGAGACGTGTTCGAGTGCTTTCGCCACGGACCGCAAGTTGCCCATCCCGTAGTCAACGACGGCAACCGTGCTCATGACAGAATCAGAGTGCGCCTTTGGTCGAAGGAATGCTGCCGGCGGCCCGCGGATCAATTTCACAGGCAAGTCGAAGCGCACGGGCAAAGGCCTTGAATACTGTTTCAGCCTGATGATGCGAATTGTCGCCGCGCAGTGCATCGATATGCAGCGTCATGCCGGCATGATTGACCAAGCCTTGAAAAAACTCATGGACCAGATCGACGTCGAAATCACCAATCGTGGCGCGCGTAAACGGAACGTTGAACACCAACCCGGGTCGCCCGGAGAGATCAATCACTACACGTGACAAGGCCTCATCAAGCGGTACGTAGGCGTGGCCATAGCGGCGCAGCCCCTTCTTGTCACCCCAGGCCGCGGCAAGCGCCTGGCCGAGCGTGATACCCACATCTTCCACCGTGTGATGAGCATCGATGTGCAGATCACCAACGGCCGTCACGTCCAGATCAATCAGTCCGTGCCGTGCAATCTGATCAAGCATGTGATCAAAAAAACCGATGCCGGTATTTAATTTCGCTATACCGGTGCCGTCGAGATTGAGTGTCACCCGAATCTTGGTTTCGAGGGTATTGCGAGAGACGTCGCTTTGCCGCATTGCTATCAGTCGTACTGAAGGATGGATTGGGCATGATACCATCGCCGTCTCTTATGTTTACCGCGCCCACAGCCGCACTTACAGCCTGTTTGCGGGGGCCACTTTGTTCGCCATGAGCCACTTTTGGAGTGATGTTGTTCACGGATTGACGCCCTATGTTCCCGGTGAGCAACCCAAATTTGCCAATCTGATCAAACTTAACACCAACGAAAACCCCTATGGCCCATCGCCACGAGTGATGCAGGCCATCCAGGCTGAACTGGGCGAATCCGGTGACAATCTCAGGCTTTATCCTGACCCCAATGCGGACCGACTGAGATCAACAATTGCACGCCATCACGGGTTGGCGATCAGCCAGATTTTTCTTGGCAATGGTTCCGACGAAGTTCTGGCGCATGTTTTTCTTGGTCTGCTCAAACACGCCCGGCCGATCTTGTTTCCGGATATCAGCTACAGCTTTTATCCAGTCTATTGCGGCCTTTACCAGGTTCAGTACACAGTCATTCCCCTGCGGGCTGACTTTTCAATCCATTTGGATGACTATGCGACACCCAACGGCGGCATCATCTTCCCCAATCCGAACGCACCTACGGGTCGCTCTTTGTCGCTCACCGCGATAGAAGCACTGCTGCGGTCAAACACTGATTCCGTTGTGGTGATCGATGAGGCCTACGTGGATTTCGGGGGTGACTCGGCGATC
>CAZAGR010000217.1:0-5089 GCA_964484585.1 uncultured Propionivibrio sp.
CGGCAGGTTTCACCCTTGATTTGCAGAGTATGCTTTCTGCGTATTACGATGCGCGCGGATGGGATGCGGAAACAGGTAAGCCCTCGCGCGAGAAATTGATCGAGTTGGGGCTGGAAGATATTGCGAAAGAGTTGTGGAATTAAAATACAAGACCTTTGAATTCGATTTTCAAAGGTCTTGTGGTTAAAATTCTGTTACAGATAATACTTCATCTCGCCCGCCTCAATTCGCGTGTCGAGATTGTTTTCGGCAGGCGGGACAGGGCAGGTTGCATACGCAGTGTAAGCGCAGGGCCAGTTAATGGCGTAGTTGAAGTCGAGTGTAATCGTATCTTCCTGGGTGTCAGGCGTTTTGATTCTGCGTCCGCCCGGGTAGGTAGTGTCTTTCTTGGTATTATCTTTGAAATTGAAAAGTAAACCCTCGTTGGTTTTTTCGGCTTCGAGGCTGTATTCAGCGCCGTTCAAGGTGAAACGCGCCTGACCGCTGAATACAGTGTCGGTTTGAACGCCGATCACGCTCAATGTTTTTAATATTTTTGGGGGATCATAACGAATGAACTGCGCTTCAACGCAATACTCCGGCTTGATGGGATAAAAATTTAATCCGCTGAAATTTTTTACCGCTGGCGATTCTCTATCCCAAACACGCAGCAGAAAAAAATCTCCGCGCTTGATGACCGCCATAGTGAGCGTTCCCAGCTCAATGTAATCGGGCTCGCCTTTTTCATCCGTTTGGACGCTCTCGGTTACAGCGGCGCGGTCGTTCACGCGCATTGAAACATTCGGCGCGGGGAGCAGAGTCGCGTTCCCGTTTTCGAGTCGCAGGACTCCGCTTTGCGCATCCGCCTGCGCGGGCAGGATGAGGTTATTTGATTCGTCTATGCCAAAGACATTATCGCCTTCTTCCAGCCAAAGCAAACCCGCCACTGAAAACCAGTTAAGCGGGTCTTTTGTCATCCCTTTATTTTGCTGTTCGTGGAAGTTTTCTATTGTTTTAAGATATTCTGCGTGGCTCATAATGCCTTTCATTTATTAACTCACCTTACGCAGTTTTACTAAAATGTAAGTGTCATTGCGAGCCGCGCTCTTGGTTTTCGCGGCGAAGCAATCTCCGAGACGGCAAGAGGATTGCTTCGGGCGAAGAACAAGAGCCGCCCTCGCAATGACATGCAATTTCTGCGTAAGGTCAGTTATTAATTTAGCGAATGATTTTCAACGTTCGCAAATATACAGCCTTTTTGATTTTTTCACAACTTGAGATTGTTGAGAGTGTCTAATTGGATGGGCTTGTTTACACATTTTTATCACAGAGGCACGGAAACACAGAGAAAAAAACTTAAAAAGACCTTTGCGCCTCTGTGTCTCTGTGGTTCAAGGTTTTTTCTAGCCCATTTTTTTGAGACTCCCAAATTGTTGAAATAGTGACATAAACCGCCGCGCGGCTGTATAATCTAGGCGTTACAATTTTAATGAGGAGACTGTTATGCTTTCGACCATTGACCGGATTATTTTTCTAAAAGAGGTTCCATTTTTTCAAAACATGACCGTTGACCAACTCAAGGTCTTAGCCTCTCTTTGTGAAGAAAGATTTTTCGAGAAAGATACGCATATTTTCAATAATGGAGATGCGGGCGGCGTCTTATATGTTGTCGTTAACGGGCGCGTAGGCATTGAGCAAGAAAAACGCGCGGGCTCTTTTGTACGTCTTTCAGACGCGGATGCATATTCCTATTTTGGCGAAGGTAATTTCTTCGATAACAGCCCGCATACAACTTCTGCGATTGCCGTTCGTGATACGCTAACGTTGCAGTTGCGCCGCGAACCGGTTATTGAACTGACCCGTCAAAACCCAAACCTCGCGCTCGAGTTGATTCACGTTCTCAGCGAACGCCTGCGCGCAAATAACGACCGCCTTGCCGAGTTGACCCGCTCGCAGCCGCAAGCGTTGGATAAACTTTATAATAAATTTTAATTTGATATTATTTGTAATAACATTAAGGTTACTTTTTATCCCGTTTAACAGGAAAAATAATAATAATGAATTGGCTTAATAACCTTCTAAAAATTCGTCCTAACGAATGGGCGCGGCTTTTATCTATATCCTTTGTTTTAGTCATATCCGCTCTGGGATCCGTCTGGGCTATGAACGTGTCTTATGCGGTTTTTGTTAAACAAGTGGGGCAGCAATCTATCATTTGGGTGCAATTATTAAGCTCGATTTTTTCTATTTTATTTATGTTCGTTTACACTGCCTTTGTAGATCGCGTGGACAATAATCGTTTGTTCGCTTACATTGTCGCCATCGGCGCGATTATTAAAGGCTTGAGTATCGCGCTCGCGAGCATCATTCCGCCTGAGTGGGCTTTTCTCGTTTTGTACATTCTCGCGCTGGTTTGGCTCGCGGCATGGAATGCGCAATTTTCCACCTATGTAAACGACCTCTTTGATATTCAATCGGCGAAACGAACCTGGCCCATCATCTTGGCTGCTGCGTCGCTTGCCGGAATCATTGGCGGATTCACGCTGCAATTTTTAACAACTCGCCTCACTCCAATTACCATGATATGGATTTGGCTTCTGACTGACGTACTGGCTTTCGGAACTTTGTGGGCAATGCCCATTTTCATTAAAGGGCATAAAAAATTTAAAGCCAACACAAGATCGGGAACTTCTGTAACCCAAAAGGGAGAACCCTCTCATCTTCAAGGCATGAAAGAGGGTTTAGACTTTACCATTCAATCTGGTCTTTTACGCTGGATCGCGATCGGCACGCTGATTCTCATGGCGTTGATGGCGTTGATGGAATATTATTACAACCTCATCATGGCTCCGCAGTTTGAAGATTACGCGGGCTTTCTTGGAAAACTTGAAGGCGTCAGCGGTGTGATCGGGTTGATTATTTTGTTTTTCGGCATTGGTTGGATGACCCGCTCATGGGGAGTAAAAAATACCAATTTAGTTTTTCCAGTTTTGAATTTACTTATTTGTTTTGGGCTGGCTGGGCTCCCCGGTGTTGCAGCCGCTTCCCTCGCGTTTATCAGCCGCATCGGTTTACGCGCCGGTATTCAAGAAACTATTGACGTCCTGCTCTTCAACGCCGTTCCATTGCGGATTAAAGGACGCGCGCGCGCTTTTGTAGGCGGAATGGTCACTCCCCTCGGGACTTTGGTCGGCGTCTTTTTGCTTTGGCTCTTAAGTGAAACCGTAGGGTTGCTAATCGGCTCTATTGTATTACTAGCTGTGATCTATGTGATTAGCGCCTTCGTAATTCGGCATCAATACACACAAGCTTTAGTCAAAATGCTGGAGGAAGAAGATTATTCCTTCCTGCTTTCAGAGGGCGCTTCCAAGCTGAGCCTTGCCGACCCGGCTGCGCTAAGTCGCTTGGAGAAAAAACTGGAAGAAAGTACCAGCCATGAAATGCG
Organism: uncultured Propionivibrio sp.; assembly: GCA_964484585.1. GTDB lineage: Bacteria > Pseudomonadota > Gammaproteobacteria > Burkholderiales > Rhodocyclaceae > JADKHX01. Next base: position 3,425 of record CAZAGR010000217.1, read on the forward strand.
CGTTTTCATGACGCAGCTGATCGCGCAAGTGGGCGGCGCAGAATCGCTTCCCATCTTGATTTCCGCGATCAAAGCCGCGGAAGAATCCCGTACCCGCGCAGCTATGCTGGATGTCTTATCCGCTGCTGGTTTGCAAGGCGCCAAGATACGCGAACTTTATGTGGGCTTTCTTGCCGACGCCAATGCGCAAGTGCGTCAATCCGCTGCTTCTGGTTTGGAGCAGCTATTAGGACCTAAAGATGCATGGCTTCAAAAGCAATGGCTGAAGATGGTCAATGACGCGGATGCGCATGTTTCCATGTATGCTTTGCAATCCCTTGCCGGAACAGGCGATTTTTATAAATTCAAACCTGCCGTGAAAAAATTAAATCAATTACTGGACGGTGATTCTGTTGAAGGTAAAAAGAACGCCATTGACGTTTTAGGACTTATTGCCCAGCCCCAATCGGTAGAACATTTGCTGCTGTTTTTGGATGATGTAAACGACCAGATTCGTCTTGCCGCTATTTTAGACTTAGAGAAACTCTCCCAATCGTTTGGTAGCAGCCTTGATATTAAGATATCAGAGAAAGTAAAACCGCTTTTGCAAGACTCGTTGGCGCGTGTGCGTCAGGCTGCTTTGCAGACGCTTTCAAAATTCAAAGATAAAAAAATCCGCCCTCTATTTATCTCTGCCTTGGCGGATAAAAACGCCAAAGTGAGCGCGGTTGCAGTAGATATTCTAGTTGAGGTCGGTAAAGAAATAGTCCCTGTTGTGCAACCTGAATTAAATTCCGCAGATCTACAAACTCGTAAAATGGCGGCAGTTGTCCTGAGCAGAATCAACCCAAGGCAATTTGGGTCATTGATCGAAAAATCCGTCGCTGATAATTTAAGCGTTATATATCAAAATATTAGTTTGGAACAGGCTTTGACTCCCTATGTCCAATATTACAGCGTTCGCATTCAGCTTGCCGCCCTGCGCGAAAACAACGACGGACTCATTGACGAAATTTTATATTTACTCTCCGCCATTCATGACCCCCAGGTTCTTGAAGTGATTGGGGAGTCTTTGCACAGTGATTCTTCCGAGACGCGTAATTTAGCCTTGGAAGCGCTGGAGTCTTTAACTTCACCACAGACTGCCGCGTTAATTGCTTCGCTGTTCGAGCCTTCTATGGCTCCCATGCAATTGCTGCAACTCGGACAGGGTCCTTTGAATATTGAACAGATTGACATTGTTCAGGCGTTAGGAAAAATGCTGACCAAAACCGATTCCAGAATATTTGAATTAATGGCTTTGCATGTTGTCGGTGATGTTGGCGACGAGCTAATTGCGGCGCAGTCTCCCGAAGCCCCTGCTGATTTAGCGGCAACGCTTCGCGCTATGTTGGAAAAATCTTTAAGCAGCTCCGACGCGCTTGTTCAACAAGCCGCGCAAGCCGCCCTTCAAAAAATTTCAACGCTGGAAATGAAAAAAGAAGAACCGGCTCCCATCTCAGTAATAGAGATAATGAGTGTTTTGAAGGAAGTCCCTTTCTTCCGCAACATTCCTATCTCCCAACTTGAGCATCTCGCCACGGTGTGTGAAACCAGGAAATTTAAGAAAAATGACGTGATCTTCAAAGAGGGCGCCAATGGCGTATCTCTTTTTGTTGTTGTTGATGGGCAGGTGGGTATCGAGCA
>CAZAGR010000218.1:0-5073 GCA_964484585.1 uncultured Propionivibrio sp.
CCCGGGTTGTCGAGAGCCAACCCAGCACACTCTCGTCGTGCTGCTTGTCAACGTACACCGGCGTATGAAAATCACCATTGCCAAGTCGCACGATGCCTTCATACACGTCATGCACCGAGCCACCGAGAATTGCGTTCAAACCCTGACGCGCCGTCCAGATGAAATACAGCAGCAATAGCCATAAACCGACGAAAATGATCCGCAGCAATGTGGCAATGCCATTTGCAGATTTAACTGCTGCCGCCGTTCGCTGATCGACTCTCACAAAGAACTCGTCGAGCGGCTTCATGATGCCGGCTTTGGCTTGATGGTACGTCGCGTCATTCACCATCAGCGCGGCTCTCAGACGTTCACTTGGGTTTGGCGGCGGCGATGTTTCTATCAACGCCATGGCGGTTTTCTCGAGTTGTGCCAACGTATCCGAGTTGGCTTTGGCCTCGTCCAATTTTGCAAATTCGCCTTCGGTAACGCCGGTTTCCCGGAGCAGTGTCAGTATGGGAATCGCCGAACCGGATGGACGCGGGCGCGAACCGTCAAGCGCTACCAAGTCCCAATACACGCGCTGATATTCTTGTGGCCGCGACACCTTGCCGTCGCGGATATCGAGCACTTCCTGAAATTGCTGCTTGTAAATCGGGTTTCCGGTTAGCACATAGGTGCGCACCAATCGCGTCAGATCATCCGAAGACTGTCGCAACTCATCGGCCAGTTGCAAGGATTGTTGGCGAACCTGGTTGGAAAGATTCACCTGCCTTACCGAGAGGAGAATAGCAAAGAATGTAACGGCCAATAAACAGAGCACAGCCAGCATGAATCGCAGATTGGTAGTGAAGCGCGACAGATTCTGGTTGGTGGATGGAGCGGCTGTCATAGCTCGCTCTGCAAAGCCGCGCAGGCATTCGCCGCGCGACTGAAATCCAGTTGGTTGATGGCATCTTCGATTCCAGCAAGGCGGTCACCCAAGGCGGGAGCGAAGTCGGTCTTGATCTGGGCATATACCGCCATTGCGCGCATGTTACGTTCGCCAAGGAGCACTGCCAATTCGTGCAAGGCTTCATCCACGGCTGCAGTATCCACATCAATTGCGCCGACGCTGACGGCATCAGGCGCATCAGCAACGCCGGGCGCCTCGTCTTCCGATGGCAAAAACGCCAGCACCTGCTCAAAGCGTGCATTCAATTGAGCCAGCATCGGGTTGATTTCAGTGTCGGTCGACAAGTGCTTGAGTCGGTTTTCCATCTCGGCAGCGAGATGAGCCAAGGCGCGAGCACCAACCGTGGCAGCCAATCCTTTAAGTGTGTGTGCGCTGCGCACTGCCCCGGGGTTGTCGCCTTGGCTCAGTTGCTCCCCGAGTGCAGCCAACTGCGCCGCACCATCGCTGCGAAACGCCATCGTCACCTGGTCATAAAAATCACGGCTGCCGCCCAGACGTTGAATGGCCGCTTCGCTTTCGAGGATAGGCAGGTCACTTTCCTTGGCAGTCAATTCAGAAGTCGGCGTTGATGAAGCAATTGCGCTGCCTGACGGTCGAGTAAGGGGCTCTTTCCTCGTCGCAGCGGATGGCGGAATGGCGGTTCTTTGTGTCGTGTCACTCGTGCGTCCAACACATCTAAGGATCGTTGTGATCAGCTGGTCCAGATCAATTGGCTTGCCCACATGATCGACCATGCCGGCGGCGCGGCAGGCCTCCTTGTCGGACTCCATCGCATTTGCCGTCATGGCGATGATTGGTCCCATCAGCCCGTTAGCCTCGGCAATGATCCGACGGGTCGCTTCAAGGCCGTCGATATCGGGCATTTGCATATCCATCAAGATGGCGTCGAAGGGCGTGCCAACCTGCAGCGCGGCCAGCGCCTGCCGAACACCGTCCAGCCCGCCGCCGGCAATTTCTACGTGAGCGCCACTCGACTGCAATAGCTCCAGTGCCACCTGCTGATTAAGCAGATTGTCTTCTACCACGAGCAAGCGCAAACCCGACAGTCGCTCGGTGCCGAGCAGCGCCCGATGGGTCACATTTGCCCCGTTCTGGTCGGTCGTCGCCTCGAGTACGGCGTCGTAAAGCATCGACGCGGTGATGGGCTTGACCAGGTAGCCGTCAAGCAGATCGACTTCGCGCTGGGACTTTTCTGCCAGTTGTTCGCGTCCGGCTGCCGTGACCATAATCACCACCGGAGGATCGTGATCTTTACCGCCTTGCTTTAGTGATTTGATCTTGCGTGTGGTTTCCCAACCGTCCATGCCTGGCATGCGCCAATCCATGAGCACGATCTGGTAAGCGGGTGCATCGTCACTTTGTAGCAAGGCCAGAGCAGCTTCGCCGCTGGCGACACAGTCACACTGCCAGTGCAGTGAATGCGTCATTTGTTGCAGTACGGTGCGGGCGAGTGCGTTGTCGTCGACGATCAGCAAGTGCATCGGTGGGTCGGTGCTCACCCTTACTGCCTGGGGAGTTTCTGCGTTCACTTCAATAAAACGGACGCTGAAATAGAAGCGGCTGCCTTTCCCGGACTCACTTTCGACCCGCAAATCCCCCCCCATCAGGGATGCCAGCCGTTTGCTGATGGCTAGACCCAATCCGCTGCCGCCAAAGCGGCGCGTGGTTGACGACTCGGCCTGGCTGAACCCCTCAAAAATGTAAGCCTGCTTGACGGCGGGGATGCCGATTCCGGTGTCACGGACCGAAAATTCAAGTTCGGCGTTATTTCCCTCGTGGTGCGCCAGCCGGATGCTCAGTACCACCTCGCCGTGCTCGGTGAATTTGAGCGCGTTACCCGTCAGATTCAGCAGTATCTGGCGCAATCGCAAAGCGTCTCCCAGCAACACCGGCGGCACGTCGGCGGCCACGTCGAACAAAATCTCGACATTTTTCTGCCCCAGATTGGCGGAGACCACCACCGACAGTTCGCGCAACATATCGCCCAGTACAAAGCGCTCGGGGTTCAGCTCCAGCTTGCCGGCTTCGACTTTCGAGAAATCGAGAATGTCGTTGATGATGCCGAGCAGGGCTTGGGTCGCACCTTCGGCTTTGTGTGCGTAATCTAATTGTCGCGTCGTCAATTCCGTGTGCTGCAAAAGCTTGAGCATTCCCAGAATGCCGTTCATCGGTGTGCGGATCTCGTGACTCATGGTGGCGAGAAAATCGCTCTTGGCCCGGCTTGCAGCTTCGGCGGCATCAATTGCCATGCGCTGAGCTTCTTCAAATTTCCTTTGCTCGGTAACATCAAGGTTGATACCCAGCACCTGCAGCGCCTTGCCACTTTCGTCGCGCTCCACCGACGCACCACCCTGAATGTAGCGAAGCTCACCAGAAGTGGCTACGATACGAAAGACCGGGTCGTATACTTCGGTGCCGGCGATAGCGCCATTGAGTTTGGCTTCGGCTTCAGCCAGATCGTCGGGGTGCACACGGGAGCGCCAATAGTCGTAGTAGAGCTTGGCGCGACGCTGCTCGACTGGCATTTCGTAAAGCTCAGACATCCGCTCATTCCAATCGAGCGTGCCGTCACTGAGATTCCATGACCAAATGCCCAATTCGGCTACTTCCGCGGCCTTTACCAATTGATTTCGCGCGGCCAGTAATTCGGCCTGCTGACTTTTATTGGCGGTGATCTCGTAACGGATCGCGATGTACTGCGCTGGCAGACCGTCGTCGCCAAGAATTGGTGCGATGGTGGTGTCCACCCAATAGAAGTCGCCTTCCTTGTTGCGGTTGCGAAGCTCGCCACGCCAGGTATGGCCGGTGGCGATGGTGTGCCACATCTCGGTGAAAAACTCGGGCGAATGAAGTCCGGAATTGAGTAGTCGATGGTTGTTTCCCAACAATTCGCCGCGCGTGTATTTCGAGACCTCGCAGAATTTGTCATTGGCGAAAGTAATGTTGCCCTGGGCATCGGTGATGCCGACGATGGCGTGAGCATCAAGCGCGGTACGGATATCGGTGACCTGTTGCATCAAGCGCTTGCTTTCCGAGATATCGATATGCGTGCCTGTCATCCAGTCCGGGGCGCCATCAGAGGTGCGCGAAATCACGCTGCCGCGCGCCAAAGACCACACCCAGTGCCCCTGCTTATGACGAAAGCGCATTTCGCAGTCGAAAGCCGGCGTTTCCCCCGAAAAATGCTTGACTAGTAGCCCTTGCGCTTTGGCGTAGTCGTCGGGATGACATAGTTTCGGCCACAGGTCGATTGTCATTGGCTCCAAGTCGGTACGGTCGAAGCCGAAGATCTGCATCCAGCGATCATTGAGAATCAATGCGCCGGTGGATACCTGCCATTCCCAGGTGCCGGCCTGAGTGCCTTCGAGAATGTTATTCAGCCGTTGCTCAGCTTTCTCGGTCGTCGCCTGTGATTGCGCCATGCGCCGGCGACTGCGCTGTGTGCTGAAAATGGCGAACGCAAGAATCAGTGTGGCACTACCGCCGCCCAACAACACCAAGTAGGCGGAATCAAGATTACCGTTGGCAAAAAATTGCGCGCGTGGTCGCAACATCACATCCCAGGCGCGTCCGGCGACGTCGACGGTCAGGTGCTTGTCGTTTCTTGCCATCGGGTCGTTGGCCTCCGGCGGAGCAGTGATCAAATCTGGAAACTCCAGGGCGCTGAACACCAGCCGGGGTGGAGTCTCGCTTTGATCAAACACGACCATATCCAGATATTGGGCATCCGCCCGAAAGGCCGCTTCGCGAAACAGGTTTTCCAAGGGGATGGTGCCGGCGACAAAACCGACCAGGCTGTCGTCCGTTTTCTCGGCGCTGGCGGAGCGGCGGAATACGGGGGCGACAATGCTGAAGATATCCTCGTTATCAATTTGACGATCGCCGCGGGCTATTCGTTTATAAAGGCCAGTTGCCGCAGGCTGCCGAGTTTCCTGCGCCGCTTGTATAACCGCATTGCGAACAGGTATGACTGCATTGTCTACCCCGGTGATAGCCTGGTCTTCCGGCACGTTGTAAAGCAAAGGTATGTAGGAGGGGCGATTGCCGGCTGGCACCAGACCGCCCTTGCCCGGCTCCAGCAATTTATAGTTGGCCAAGCCCGAACGTCGTGCCTTCGCTTCAAAGGCCGCGCGGTCGGC
>CAZAGR010000219.1:0-5067 GCA_964484585.1 uncultured Propionivibrio sp.
GCCTGTCGTTTGCCGACACGCTGCGCTCTATCTTGCGTCAAGATCCGGACATCGTGCTGGTCGGCGAAATCCGCGACCAAGAAACCGCACGCATCGCCACTCAAGCGGCACTCACCGGCCATCTTGTGCTGTCGACCCTTCACACCAACGATGCGCTGGGCACCATTCCGCGCCTGCTTGATCTGGGGTTAGAAGCCAGCGTGTTAGCTGACGCACTGATCGGCGTTGTTTCGCAACGACTGGTGCGACGACTGTGCGAAGCATGCCGCGCCCAGCGGAAGTTGCCCTCGCTGCCTGCCGAAGAGGAATTCCACCGGATCACCGGCGAACTTCCTGCCTACCGGCCGGTGGGCTGTCCGGAATGCGATTACACCGGCTATCGCGGTCGCCTGCCAGTGATCGAGCGGCTGGAAATGTCGCCCGCACTTCGCCAATCGCTGCTCACCGGCGGGCGCAGCCTGGCAACGCTCAAAGAAGCCGCACAAGGACATCGGCGCTCCATGGCGGCGAGCGCCAAAGACTGGATTGTTTCGGGCTGGACCACAGCGGCGGAAGTACAGCAAGCGCTGGGCGTGAAATTCTGGACTGAGCTGGCCATTGAACATGGCGTTGAGGTGGGCACCCTGAATGTCGATTTCGCCGGCGGCGACCAAGCCGACCGACGCATGAAACTGTTGTTGATATCGCCGGACGAGGCATTGGCCGGACAACTCGTCGGGCAACTGTCTTCACGCGTGGCGTATGGCGTTGAGCGGGTAGCCGACGAAACCGCAGCCACAGACTACCTGGAACAGCACGGCAACATCATCGCACTAGTAATCGACAGCGCCCCAAGCGGCACGGAGCCTGAGCTTTGGCTGAAAACCTTGCGCATCAAGCTCGCCAGTTCCGGCTTGCCGGGGCTATTTATCGTGCGCGATAACAGCGCGCACTTGCAAGCGCTGCTGGAGCAGTACGGCGCCCCGTTCATCAGTCACACCGACGCTCAGAGCGATGAGCTCACGGCCACAGTGACACGTCTGTTGCAAGGAAGCCAATAACGATTTTGACTTTATTTAGTCGCTTCTGAATTCGCGGTATCCTTGCACAGTAATATTTTCGGGGAATTGACTTGTGTACCGTTGAGTTGATTGAAAATGTAGTCCAGAAGCTTCTGTCGGTCGAGGACGCGTTGGCTGACGATAACAGTGGCAAGGCCCGTAATCTGTAAGGCGCATTGTTTCAGACAAATTTTGGCGTTGCTTAGAGTTCCAGTCGTCTGAAGTACCGCATCTCCGTCATAAAAATTTTCTCTCCTCAAACACAATTCATCGCGTCCGTCACTGCAATTCAGGTCTGTCGGTGCGTGTCGATTCCGCAGCGTGATTATTGGCTAACCCATCGTGTGACATTACAATTCAACAGGTCTGGTCCTAATTGAATCTGCTTATGAAATCAGGCTATCACCGTCCCGCCAGCGCCGACTTTTCTCGAATCCCGTTCTGTCAATATTCCCCAACCTGAAATGAACTACATCTCTACTCGCGGTCAATCGGCCGCACTTTCCTTTTCCGACATCCTGTTGGGCGGGCTGGCACCTGAAGGCGGGCTTTACCTGCCCGAGAATTACCCGCAGGTGGCCGAACAGCTTGCCGAATGGCGCTCGTTGAGTTATGCCGAACTGGCGTTCCGGATCCTGAGTTTGTTCGTGGATGACATTCCGGCGAACGACCTGCGTGAAATTTGCGATCGAACATACACCGCCCAAACCTATCGCTGGTGTCGTCCGGGGCGCAGTGCCGCGGACATTGTTCCTCTGACTACGCTGGAAGCAGACTTGTATTTGCTGGAACTGTCGAATGGCCCAACCTTGGCCTTCAAGGACATGGCGATGCAGTTGCTGGGCAACCTGTTCGAGTACGTTCTGGAGCGGCGCGGGGAAACGATCAACATCCTTGGCGCGACCTCCGGTGACACCGGATCGGCGGCTGAATATGCCATGCGCGGCAAGCATGGTGTGCGTGTTTTCATGCTGTCGCCCGAAGGCAAGATGAGCGCCTTCCAACGCGCCCAAATGTATTCCTTACAGGACGCAAACATCTACAACATTGCTGTGCGCGGCATGTTTGACGATGCCCAGGACATCGTCAAGGCGGTATCGAATGATGCCGCGTTCAAGGCGCAGTACAAGATCGGCGCGGTGAATTCAATTAACTGGGCGCGGGTGATGGCTCAGGTGGTGTATTACTTCAAGGGCTACTTCGAGGCAACGACGAGTAACGACGAGCAGGTCAGCTTTTGTGTGCCCTCAGGCAATTTTGGCAATATTTGCGCCGGGCATATCGCCCGGATGATGGGCCTGCCGATCGCCAAACTGGTGCTGGCGACCAACGAGAACAACGTGCTGGATGAGTTTTTTCGTACCGGCATTTATCGGCCACGTGCAACGAGCGAGACCTACGTCACGTCGAGTCCGTCGATGGACATTTCGAAGGCGTCGAACTTCGAGCGTTTTGTTTTTGATCTTGTAGGACGTGATCCGGCTGTTGTGCGTGACTTCTGGCGCCGGGTCGATGGAGGCGAGGCCTTTGACTTGAATGGAACCGAGTTTCTGGCGCGCCTGCCGGCCTACGGTTTTGTGTCCGGTTCCAGCAATCATGCCGATCGCCTTGCAACGATTAGATCGACGTGGAAACGTTACGGCCTTATGGTTGATACACACACGGCTGACGGCCTGAAGGTCGCAGCCGGTTTTCGAACTGTGGGTGTGCCGATGATCGTGCTTGAAACCGCTCAGCCCGTAAAGTTTGCCGAGACCATTGAAGAAGCGCTTGGACGTAATGCTGAGCGTCCGAAGGAACTTATCGGGATCGAGGATTTGCCCCAGCGCGTCGAGGTCATGGACGCCAGCGTTCAGCAGGTAAAGGAGTTCGTTGCCACCCACTGCAATGAATGAAGTGCCGTTGCGCCTGCGTCTGAACGCCGAGTTTCACGCGCGTCCGCCTTTGCCCTTGAGTGGCGCGACGCGTATTCGGCATCTGGCGTTTCTTTCAGGAATTGACGGGGCGATGCCGCAGCGCGACTACCTTGATCAAATTGCCGGCGGCAACGGCTGGGTGATTTCCGAGCAGTCGGAGTCCTATTGTGTTGTTGATCGTGGACTGGTGCGCGTACGCTGGGAACTGCATACGGAGTTTTCAAGTTATACGATTTTTGAGCCGCTCGGCACTGAAAGCGTCGGTAACTTGGTCGATGCGGATGATCTGGAAGAATGGATAAGAAACATTCCCGGCGAGGCCATAGTTGCTTTGCGCATTGATAAGCGTCCGGCCGGTGAGGTGAATGCGGAAGCCATGATTGCGGATATGGCGTCGTCCGAGCAACAGATGGTGGTTTCCCGAATTGTTGATGGCAAAGCCTGGGTGTTCACCGACTTCCAGTTTGTTGACGGCGAAACCAGTTTCCTACTTGTTGATGCAGGCATGACTCGACGTCAGGCGGGTCGGACGGTTCAGCGCTTGTGGGAGATCGAGACGTATCGGCTTCTCGCCTTGCTTGGCCTTCCCGTTGCGCGGCAGATGGGTTCGTGGTTGCGACGGGCGGAAGAGGAGCTTGCCGGTCTGATGGACAAGATTGGCAGTGCCAAGACCTTGGGCGATGAACATTCGGTATTGAATACGCTGTCGCTTTTGGCGGCCGATGTAGAGCATTCGGTGGCGCGAACTGCATTCCGGTTTGGGGCATCTCGCGCTTACCATGCAATCGTTATGCAACGGACCGGCGAGTTGCGGGAAGAACGTGTGGCTGGGTTTCCGACGCTTGCCGAATTCATGGAGCGGCGCTTGGCACCACCGATGAATACGTGCGCTGCCATGGCTCTGCGACAGGACGAGTTATCGGCTCGCGTGGCGCGCAATTCGCAGCTGTTGCGCACACGGGTCGATATTGGCTTGGAGCGGCAAAGTCAGGAACTGCTTGGCCAAATGAATCAGCGCGCGCGCCAACAACTACATTTACAGGAGACCGTTGAAGGGCTTTCGGTGGTTGCGATTACCTATTACGGTTCGCAACTGGTGCACTACCTTGCGGAGGGTGGTCACGTCGTCGGTATGGGTGTCAATTCCGAAATAGTGACTGCGCTATCAATTCCGTTGATTGCTGTCGGCGTCTGGCTGGGTATGCGGCGCCTGCGCAAGCGGACGCTTGCCTAAATGCAGATCAATGTAGATAACTAAAGGTAGATAACTGCCGGGAATACAGTTACCGCGAGAACCAAGACAAGCCATTCCAGATTGTTGCGGGCCAGAAAACCAGTGAAATGCATGACCAGAACGACAATTGCGACTATGTAGTAGAGGATGAAAAGCATTTTATCTCCGGTATCTTTTTCGGCGTAAAGGTCTGGTGAAGTGGTCTGGTGAATTTGACGTTGATTGCACTACTAAACGCGCCTGAACATTTAACACTCAGTTTTGATTGTAGCATCAATTATCCGAGGCAAGACGCAAACCAAGGGGCTTGAGCTTGAACGGAATTTCTTGGCCGCGTCGAGCGCGAACTCCCTTGTGTGGGGCTTGTTCCCGCGCATTCATGGCATGTTCGACAAGCTTTCCGCCGCGTCCGTTTCCACTGATGATCAGCGCTTGACTTGTGTTGACTGCGACTCCCACTACTTCATCCCCTTTGGCCAAATCAATGAGCATCAGGCCTTTGCCTTTTGTCATCGCTTTTAATTCAAGCAGAGGGAAAAGCAGCAGACGGCCGCCTTGGGTGAGGACAGCGGTAGTTTGCAATGCCGTATCGCCAGCGCCGACTTTTGCGGGAGGTATCGGCGTCTCGCCTTTTTCAAGAGTGAGGAATGCCTTGCCGGCCTTGTTGCGTCCAACCATGTCGGCGGTGGTGGCGATAAAACCATAACCGCCGCTGCCCGCGACAAGAAACTGTGTCTCCGGAGCTGCGGTGAGCGTATGCGCGAGTTTGCCACCTTCCTGAAAGTCGACAAGGGTGGTCAAAGGAATGCCGTCGCCGCGCCCGCCGGGCAAGTCGGACACCTTGATGCTATACGCGCGTCCGTGGTGGTCAATGATG
>CAZAGR010000220.1:0-5063 GCA_964484585.1 uncultured Propionivibrio sp.
GACATGCATGCCAAATATAGATAGAGGGTGTGCGGCAAAATCGTAGTTGTGACCGTGGAAGCCCTCGTAGGCGCAAATGTCGGAGTCGGGACTGTAGGGGCGGAGATGGTTTATGGTGATTTCGGCCTGTGGAAGGGCTTCGTCCCAAAGCTCAAGGGGAAATGAAGGAGGAGCAGTAGCGAGCATGGCTTGGAGGTGGTTCTTGCCGTGTCTGATCGCTCGTTCCGCCTTGTTGGCGCGATGGGTACCTGATGGGACGTACTGGGGTGTACCGAACCCACCCTCTTGAAGGAAAGCTTCAAGAGCAGCCGATGTTTCATTGTCGAGGCGCCAGAACCGCGGAGCGCGTCCTACAGACTTGTAAAAGGTGATGAGACGGCGGTAGGCTGTTATGTAAGATGGTGAAGAGCGAGAAGGCATGGGCTCGTAGTGTACGTAATTGTCCCAGACTGCAACGAGAATGTACTCATTGCCTTTCCGTGATTTGACGGGAAAGCGTCCGGTGAGGTCGACATGGGCTATGTCCGATGTTGGGACCAACTTTACGTAGACGTCGGTCAAGGGATCACCGTCGTCACCTAGAACATTGACAGCAACGGAGGGAGACACAGAGGTTAAGGGTAAAGGTATCTGCCGACAGCGAGATTTCTTAATCTGCCTTGTTTGATCAAGGTAACCCATAGCTGTAGCGACTGCGTTGGGAGCATTGGCAGCAATCATTGTTGCTGTGAGTCGCGGGACACGTTGGAGCCAACCATGTCGTGCTGCATGTAGGAAGGTAGACGTAGGGGGAGATCCGAACGCTGCATGAATGAAGGCAACGAATTCGGCATCTGTGTCAAGTTTAATCGTCATATTCGCGATGGGTGGTGTCTGATGGAGACCAAGTTGGAGTTTGTCGATGTCTATGTACCAGAGAGTGTCGGAAGGAAGTTTAGTGCCGTGGTACACAAGTCGATCACCCATGGTGATCTCAATGGCAATGCTAGTGAGCAGCACTTGACAACCAAAGTTGGTGATAGAAGACAGACTAAGAAGGTTATGCTGAAGGTCGGAGTCGGAGAAAATGTAGGCCGGTAGACTATGTTCATGAACATGGGGGAGAAGGTTACCTGAATGAAGAGACTGGATAACTTGATTGTTGGGGAGGCCGACGGAGATGACTTGATGGATTGGATCTGTCTTGATGAGATGAGCGCTGGATTGCCGGAGAAGATTAGTGGTGGCTCCAGAGTCAGCAATGGCTGAGACAGTGGGTGGATTTGGGGGGATAGCTAGCGACGGAGGCAAAAGAGGAGTTGGTAAAAATGGCTCGTTAACATTATTACACATCAAAACATTGCACAACTGACTAGCTACTACCCCTAACCCTCACAACTTATAGGTGCTGCCACCAACGGGAGATGTATGAGAGACAGCCACGCGCATGGCTGCCGAGTAGGTCACTGTATCTGCGGCCATTGTGTAGCATCTTGAGCTGGGGTGGCCATCGTACCCATGAAGGTAACAGTAATTGCGCGCTACCCCAGGACCGCGCCCGCGCCCTGCTGGTGTGCTAGAATTATGACGTCCCCCACGGCCTCCATGGCGTCCTGATCCTGCGCCACGGGCACCGTCTGCGAGCCCTCGGGCGTACTCCCCGCGCGCACTCTGAGCGATGAGAGCTTCGACTTGCGACATAGTGACAGTGGCATTCGCCTGCGCCGAGAACCCCATGGTACCTGTAGTGAGCTCGGACTCATGTACGATGAGGTGATCCATTAAGGCAAGAAAGGTTTGGTCCTCTAATCGAGGCTCTTCATGCTTGTAGGACTCGATTAGTTTGGTGATACCTACCGAATGCTTCGTGGCGGTTTCGAAATGGTCAAATCGATCAAATTCGGATAAGGGCTGCTGTGCCTGGGCCAATCGATCGTGGATGTCTTTATGTTTAGCGATGAGACTGTCCAACGTGTTAGCGGACGAGTGTGGCTCGATGAGTTGAGCCTTCCAGGCTTTGATTGTGGTACTGTTTGCCATGCTGAATCGAGGGCGCACGAAGTTCATGATGTAGGCACACGAGCGATTGCTGGTACCAACGTCGGGCTGTTTAATAAGCGCAACATTACTCGGTCCTATGCCGAGTAGTAGAAAGCGCTTAATATATTGGACTATTGCCACCTCGTCATTGAAACGCGCAAGCTGTATTTGATATGTGGCTCGGCGGTTGGCATTGGCAAGTGGTGGCAGGTCCGCAGGTCGTTGAAACGGGGCAGGCATTGGTACGATTATTCTGACTCCATGGATATCGACTTCGGTGTGAATCCGGTTCCACTCCTCGGGAGACATTACAAGATGAAGATATCCGAATGTATGGTACTGTTTACCTAGGGAACCAGCAAATTCAAATAATTCTTCACGAAAGGGTCCCCATTTGGAGTTGGGTCCATCCTTGAGAGTGTGAAGTGGTATTCGATCAGACATTTTATGTGAAAATCAGAATATCACTATTGTATGGGAAGAGCGAAATATTCTCTATTTACTAACTATTGATCACTATAGAACTAATAATTATATAGGCTAACAATGAAGTAATCCGATAACAGTATTACGAAGGTTAGTAAATAAATTATGATCAAGAAATGAAACAGTAAAGAATAAAAGAATGAAAGAAGGAAAACACAAGCGATGGCTGTGAGCGATCGGTTACAACTTGTACAACATAGGTTCGGACAGGAAGGACAGAATACGTATGAACACACCCTCTAAGTTGTTACGATCGGTCGAAAGACGGTGGCAGTCCCATGCGATGGGCGTTGCCACGACGCGCTTTGGATGAGGTGTAGTGATCGAAGGCAGCAGGGGGGACGTAGAGAATCTTGGGCATGAGAGCTTGATGCGAATGTACTGGCAGAGCTTTGGTAAAGAAATCTGCTAAGATGTTGGCACCGGGGAGCCATCGGACGGTGAAGTGACCCTGGCGGACACGATCGCGGACCCAGTGGTATCGGAGGTCGATGGTCTTGGTGCGGCGGATCTTCACGGTGTCATTGGCGAGACCGAGGGCGCATTCATTGTCGGTGTAAATGAGTGTAGGAGGTTGCGGGTGGCCGACTGCAGCGAGGATTGTACGTGCCCATTCTGCTCGCTGGCCGACGGTGAAGGTGCTGCCGTACTCGGCTTCGGCTGCAGAGGCGACGACGACGTCAAGGACAGAGCAGTGAGCAAACACGGCACCGTTCGGGGACGCGAGGGCACCCCCTGAGCCGAGGTACCCTAACCCGCCGGCCACACTGCGACCCTTGGAGCGAGAGTGGAAGGACGCATCGGACTGCACCTCGAGTACCATGTCGCTGGCATGGAAGACGAGTTGGTTGTCTGGGTAAGTAGAAGCGTAGGCGAGGAGACGATCGACGATAGGAAGGAGGCGCTGCGTAGGCGATGCCATCTCAGAGCTGATGGAGTTGACAGCGGGAAGCATAGTGTAGTCGATGGCTCTGGCGTAGTAGAGCAGACTGCCGACGATTTCCTGGACTTCACGGACTTCAGGTGGGGTCAGGACAGCGTGAGTGTCGACATCAACAAGTTGTGGGCCTTGGCGAGGATAGTGAGCAGAGTATACTTGAGGCGACTTCACCTGCTGGAAAGGGCCACGACTAGCAAAGCGCGATAGCGCCTTAGCGATATAACCAGGCATGCTCAGCGTGACAGTCCGTGCGGTCCGGTCGAAGGCGATTGTGAGCCCGAGGTATTTGGAACCCGACCAGTCGACTTTAAGCTCATACAGAAGCCGTAGGTGCGTGATCAAGTGCTCGACCCCGGGTCGTCCTAGGAACTTGACCCCGAAGTCATCTACAACAAGGGTGAATTGGACACCGTTAGTAGCATGTGTGAAGAGGCAGGGGACAAAAGCATCTTCGTGGTAATCAGCCTCGGCAAGATGCCGCACGAGGCGTTGCTGCGCTAGGAGACCGGCCTGTGGTAACCCATACATACCTTTTGTGACCTCGAATAGGATGGAGTTGTTGTGGAGGAATTGGGAAAGGTCGTACTTGTCTATGACATCTGGTGGAATGAATCGTAACGGTATGCGTAGATACTCAGGTCGAGGGAGTGGGGTGCCGAGGTAGTAATCCACGATGTCGAGGGTGAGCCAGTTGGCGTCCGTGGAAATGACGGAGTTTAGGAGAATCTTGACGACGTCCATGTCGGCTGTCCGCGCGGAAACGTCGAAAGGGTAATTGATGCGGTCCCCGCCGATGGTGCCGCGTACACGGCGTTTGACGGTGTCGTTGGTGCCGGCCTTCTCTTTTACCTGAGGGTTATAATAGGTCGTATCCTTACGACGGTCGACAGGTTGAGCAGACGGTTGAATTGGATGCATCGTGCATGTATCGATCAGCTTAGATATCTCGACACCCTCTTCAACGCGCCACAGGTCAGAGTGGGGACCAGCTAAAGCCGTCCTGTACGTGAGGGGGCTCCCGTCGGAGTTGAGGTTGAGTGTCGGCGGAATGGAAGGAGTGACGGGGGAGACGTGGGCACAGAAGTGGGTGAATTCTAAAGCACGAGCAAGCGGTCGAGACAAGGCATGGCATACGTTACTTGGGGTCGGCTGAGTATCAGTCCAAGCGAGGTTGGCCTGCCTCGTTACATAAGCAGCAGCATGAGTAGGGGGGTTGGCACGGCGAGGTGGTGCTCTGTGCGAGGGCCTACGTTGTCTTTGGCCGCGACCGAGGAGCGGTGTAGCAGCGGACCATGGGACAGCGGGTGGGCCGAGCCTTGGGGTCTGCTCGACAGCTGTAGGCTCAGGCGTTGGCGTGATGGGCGCCGGCGCAGCTTCGACTGGGACCGGCTCAGGCGCGGAAGGTACCTGCGATGCGACGGGAGAAAGAGAACGTCCACGTCGTTTACGACGAACCACCTGCCATTGGGACACCGTAGGACCAATTGACGGGACTTCGTCGGCTGATGGGACCACTGGAGGAGCTATTGGAGCTGACAGCTGAGGGACGGAAGGAACGTCGACGGTATCATCGACGATGTTGGGCTCCAGTACTGGTGCGCGCGCGGCCTCTTCCACC
>CAZAGR010000221.1:0-2336 GCA_964484585.1 uncultured Propionivibrio sp.
AGTAAAGAGACCAGACAAGTGCGCCAACCGGCGGAGCGCGTTGGCATTTTAGCCTTAATCCCGAGTTCTGGATTCGGCGTATCGAAGCGCTGGACGCGTTACCGTCAGCCCTCACTGACTTCGCCGCTAAGATAAAGCCAACTTCCGTTCTCAAAGACGAAGCGACTGATTTCGTGCATACGCTGCGCGCGGCCGCCGACTTTGTAGTGGGCGACAAAGTCGACCGATGCGGAAGCATCGTCGATTTGCGTGTGGCGCTTTACCTCGAGCCTGAAAAAAATCGGCGGTGGCGACACGGCGGTATCAAGCTCAATCGGGCGGGTTGACGGGTGCCAGGTCGCCAGCAAATAAGCGTCAAGCCGCATCACATAGGCGGTGTAGCGTGCGCGCATCAATGTCTCCGCATCCGGCGCTGCGGCACCGGTGTGGAGGGGCTGGCAACAAGCCGCATAGCTTTGTCCGCGACCGCAGGGGCACGAACCGGAGGTCTTCGGGCCGGATTTCATCATGCGCCATTTTGACCTATCGCCAGACCGCGCTTGTTACTGCGAGTAACATTCGCAGTCTGATTTACTTCAGCACCGCTGCCCTACGCGCGGTACGAACCCCATGTCTATGCTCACTTCCCGCACGGTTCTGCTTGATTTGCTGCGCCCGTACCGCGGCCGTATTCTCGTAGCAGCCATTGCGCTGATTATTGCGGCATCGGCGATGCTGGGTGTCGGGCAGGCACTGCGCGCGGTAATCGACAAGGGCTTCGCTGCAGGTGATCCGGCCTGGCTTGATCGCACGCTGTTGGCCATGTTTGGCGTCATCGCGCTGCTGGCCTGTGCGACCTGGTTGCGCTTTTATAACGTTTCATGGCTGGGCGAACGGGTGACGGCTGATCTGCGGCGCAAGGTCTTCGATCACCTGCTGAGTCTGCCGCCGTCGTGGTTTGAAGCTGGGCGTACCGGCGACGTGATTTCTCGCCTGACCTCGGACACGACTCAGCTGGAAAGCGTGATTGGCTCCAGTGTGTCGATTGCCTTGCGCAATGCTCTGCTTTTACTTGGCGGCCTGGCTATGCTGTTCACCACCAGCCTCAAGCTGACACTGATGGTGATTGCCGGAGTTCCGTTGGTGGTGGTGCCGATCGTGATGTTTGGTCGGCGCGTAAAGAAATTGGCTCGTGAAACCCAGGATCGCGTGGCTGATCTGGGCAATCGCATCGACGAAACCATCCACGAGATCCGGATTGTTCAGGCTTACGGTCATGAAGCCGCGGATCGCAGGGATTTCGCTGATCGCGTGGAGCGCGGGTTCACCGTGGCGCAACGTCGCATTGTCAGTCGTTCGGCCATGATTGTGATTGTCATGGTCCTGGTCTTCGGTGCCATATCGCTGATTTTGTGGGTGGGTGGTCACGATGTGTTGGCGGGCCGCCTGTCGCCCGGAGATTTGTCGGCATTTGTCTTCTATGCATCACTGGTTGCGGGCAGCGTGGGTGCCCTGTCCGAATCCTGGGGCGATCTGCAGCGTGCGCGTGGCGCAACCGAACGGTTGGTGGAGTTGCTGAATTCCGTACCAGCAATCACCGTGGTAGATGTACCGACGATGCTGCCACCTAAAGTGACCGGCGCCGTGCGTTTTGATGCCGTGAATTTTCGTTACCCGTCCCGGCCCGATTCGCCGGCGCTGGAAGCGTTCTCGCTCACAATAAATCCGGGTGAAACCGTGGCACTGGTCGGTCCGTCAGGAGCGGGCAAGACGACTGTCTTCCAGATGTTGCTGCGCTTCTACGATCCGCAAACCGGGAGCATCTCGATCGACGGCGTGCCCCTCGCGGATGCCGACCCGTTGGCGGTGCGCGGGCAGATTGCGCTGGTGTCGCAGGATGCTGTGGTATTCGCCACCAGTGTGCTCGAGAATGTGCGCTATGGCCGCCCGGACGCGACGCCGGATCAGGTGCGGGTGGCCTGCGACGCCGCCTATGCCGATGAGTTCGTTGGCGCCCTGCCGCAAGGCTACGATACCGACCTGGGCGAGCGGGGCGTCAAGCTTTCGGGTGGGCAGCGGCAGCGGATAGCGATTGCACGCGCCATACTTGCCGATCGGCCGATTCTCTTGCTGGACGAGGCGACATCCGCGCTCGACGCCGAGAGCGAGCGGGTAGTACAGGCTGCGCTCGATCATCTCACGGCTGGGCGCACCACCTTGGTCATCGCGCACCGGTTGGCAACCGTTCAGCGGGCCGATCGTATCGTGGTGATGGACCAGGGACGCATTGTTGAGACCGGCACGCACGCAGAACTCATTTCGGCGGATGGTTTGTACGCGCATCTGGCACGATTGCA
>CAZAGR010000221.1:2436-5014 GCA_964484585.1 uncultured Propionivibrio sp.
ATCTGCGTTCGACGTGAGGGCATTCTGAGGAGGAAACTAACGCTGAATAACTTACGACCGCTATCTGAGCTTTCAGGAAAAACTTAGGGGCGTTAAGCTCCAGCCCATTGGGCAGCGCCGATTGATTTACCGCTTGCGGGCGCATTACAAATACAGTGAAGGCGATGTGTGAAAGGCCGTTCTGGTGAAGCTTCCGGATACGGCCTTTTGCTTTGCGATTTACAGCATTTCGAGTGAGAGATTTGTTTCGGTGTCCCGCGGCGCAGGAAGCTTGGCGACATGGCGCAAGATGGAATTTCGCCATCCCCAGGCCGCCAGCAGTACCGAGCAAACTCCTGCAAATCCCAAGGTGTACCGCAGGCCGAGGTGCTCGCCTATGTATCCGCCAAGCAAGGCTCCGGGGCCTGCCGGAATCAGCATCAGCCAACGCACGGTGCTGGTCATTCTGCCCATCATTCCCTCAGGTGTCACCGACTGCCTTAGCGCCAGCATGTTGACGAAAATCAGCACGGCGCCGACGCTGTAGCAGAGCAGCATCAAAACAAAAGAGCCGACGCCCCACGCGTTGGGTGGCGCCAGCGATAATTGCAGCCAGCCGATGCCGCATATGGCGAAACCCAGAATCAGGCAGGGTCCGGGCCCGATCCGGCGTGAAATGCGACTCCCGAAGCTGCTGGCGACAATGGTTCCCAATCCCATGATCATGTAGCACAGACCGATCTGGTGTTCGTTAAGCTTGAGTTCCCGGGTGGCAAACAAGATTTGCACCACCAGCGCTGCGTAGTGGAACATGTGCCAGATACCGACGGTGGCGGCAAGGGCCAGCAGCAGCGGCTCACCAGCGACAAAGCGTAGGCCGGCCTTCATGTCGCGCCAAAAACGGGCATCGGGATTAGGTTCGCGAATTTCAACAATACGCAGCCCGCGCAGGATCAGGACGCTGATGGCCAGCATGGCGGCATCCGCGAGCAATGCCAGCGGTGCGCCCGTCAGCTTGATCAGTGCGCCGGCGACGCCCGGTCCGGCGACCTCAGCGCCCGACGAGGCGAGCGCATTGCGGGCATGGGCCTCGACCAGTCGACGCCGATCGACGACCTGCGTCAGGACAATCTGCGCCGCCGATCCAGCGGTGACAAAGATGCAGCCGATGATGAAAGCCACGCAGTACATGAAAGGCATGCTCAGAATATTCAAGTACCAGGCCAGTGGAACGCTCGCCAACACCAAGGCGATAATTCCCTCGCCGGCGATATAGACAGGCAGCTTGCGCACCCGGTCCAGCCAGACGCCCGAGGGCAGCGACAGCAGGACGAAGGGAACGATCTCCATTGCCGTCATCAGGCCCATCTGTGTTGGTGTCGCGTCCAGCAATACCGCAGCCGTCAGTGGCAGCGCAAGCATCGTTATTTGGCTGCCGAATGAGCTGATCAGTATCGATATCCATAGTCTGCGGTAGACGCGATCGCGCAGCAGATCACCCGCAGGTAGAGTAAGCCAAGAGGGTCGCCACCGCATGAGGGTGTGACGCCAACCGTTAGGGGATTCCGGATTCATAAGCTCAAGTGAGCAGCGTAGCGTGGGGATTGTAGTCAGGTCGTTGCGCCGGCGCAAAGATTACAACGTCAAGGGGTAAGACGAAGGCCGAAGGTTGGTTGCGACGCCGATCCGTTATGATCCCATCCACGTTCAACAAACACCATGTGACACGCCATGCGAACCGAACAACCCACCCGCATCCAACTTGTTGACTATCAGGCTCCGGAATTTCTGGTGAGTTCCGTTAAGCTGGATATTGATATTCAAGCAGATGGCACCGTCGTGTCATCGGTGTTGCATTGCGTGCGCAATCCTGCGGGCAAAGGTAGCGGAACATTATCGCTCGATGGCCAGGAACTCGAGACTCTGTCGGTTGCTATCGACGGACGTGTGCTCGGGCCGAGTGACTATCAGCTCACTGACGATCTGCTTGTACTAGGCAATCTGCCGGAGTCATTCGTGCTCGAAACCCAGGTGCGTATTCATCCGGACAAGAATACCCGCCTGTCTGGCTTGTACCGAAGCCGGGACGGGTATTTCACCCAGTGCGAAGCGCAGGGCTTCCGCCGCATCAGCTGGTTTCCGGATCGGCCCGACGTGATGTCGTGCTACACGGTTACTGTGCATGCCGACAAACTTGCCTTTCCAGTTTTGCTCGCCAACGGCAACCCGGTGACTCAGGGCGAGGAAGCCGGCGGCCGTCACTTCGCCACTTGGACGGATCCCTTCAAGAAGCCCTGTTACCTGTTTGCGATGGTTGCCGGAAAACTGGATGTGTTGGCCGACACCTACCGCACAAGTTCGGGGCGGACAGTACAACTGGCCATCTACGTGGAACCCGGCAAGCTGGACCAGTGCGGGCACGCGATGGAGGCATTGAAAAAATCGATGCGCTGGGATGAGCAGACCTTCGGGCTGGAGTGCGATCTCGACCACTACATGATCGTCGCCGTGGGTGACTTCAACATGGGTGCGATGGAGAACAAGGGCCTCAATATCTTTAACACCAAGTTCGTGCTGGCGCGGCAGGACACGGCCACGG
>CAZAGR010000222.1:0-4988 GCA_964484585.1 uncultured Propionivibrio sp.
CCGGCCCCAAGCGCCAGGATGACTGCCGGAACTCGGGTCGTCAGACGGGGCGAAACAATCATCGCCGTTGCCGTGATCAGGCCAACGACCATGCCCTGCCACTGCCATGCGTCAGGTGTAAGTAACGAACGCCAGAAATTCAGACCATTGGGAACACCCAGCAGTTTCGGCACCTGGCTGCCAATGATGATCAGACCGACGCCTGACAAATAGCCACTGACCACCGGATAGGGCATGTACTTGATCAGGCGACCAAGGCCGGCTGCACCGTAAATTATCTGGAAGAGTCCCGAAAGTAGCCCAATAGCCATCAACATGAATATCACCGACTGCGGTGTTGCTCCGCCATTCATAAACTCGACCGCGAATGCGGACAACACCGCCGCAGCAGGCGCGCACGGTGCGGTAATCAGGCGCTGCGTGCCGCCTAATGCGGGTGCAACAAGACCAAGCGCCGTGACACCAAGAATGCCGGCCAGTGCACCATAGGCCGCATAGGATCCACCTAATGGCGAGAAGATAGTTACACCAAAGGCGATGGCTGACGGCAGTGCCACCATCATCGCTGCGAGACCACCCCAGAAGTCGCCCACCAGGTTCGGGGAAAAGCGAGAAAGTGAAATCATTTCTTGATTAGCTTTCCAACCCGGCGCGTGCCGAATGAGCGTAGTCAAGAAACAATAGATTGCGAAAATAAATATCTATATTTTTCATGCAGTTAATTTCTGTTTCTTGAAAGCCACAAAGTTCGGTGGGCACATCTTGTAAGCCTGCCGCGGTTAAGACTGGACGCATCGTGGGTGAATGAGATGCGTGTTGGGGATCAACATGGTGCAGTTTTGAAAGGGTTCGCCGATGGTGAATCTCATGGAGCAGTATGGAATCGAGAACAAATGTCACGCAGAGGTTAATACCTTTTTGGGCAACCTGAATACGGCCTACTCGGGTACGTACCATCCTTTTGACTTCACCAACTACGCACATCGCGATCCTCACGCGCCTGTTGGTCGCATCCGTAGCTACGCCCCCGCGTCCAGGGTGCTTCTCGAGATTGGCTGAGCATTGCGGCCAATAAGGTGGGATTATGACTGGCGACGTATCAGCGAATGCTGATCTCGACACGTCGGTTCGATGGTGTGTCAACCTCGTCGTCCGTCGGTATAAGTAGCTCACGCTCGCCCCGCCCAGCCACTTCAATCGAAGCGGCGTTGATGCCCACCGCCACCATCTGGTCGCGTATGGTCGTGGCGCGCTCCAACGAGAGAGCGTCGTTTGCTTCGAGCCCACCCACCGTATCGGTATGGCCGATCACAGTTATTTCTGGCGCAGGTCGATCCGCCAGCACGTACCTTATTGTCAAAATTAGCGATCTCGAATCAACGTCCAACTCAGTGGCCGAGCCGGATGTGAAATAAACAGTGAAGGATTTGGGGCGCGGCGGCCGAGCATCCAGTGTCAAACCATACCGCGTCTTGACGTACTCTTCCGATTGCGTTTCCGAAACCAGTTTGCCATTGGCATCGGCCCCGACAACGGCATAGGCGGTTTTCAGCATCCGCTCGCCGTCAGCGCTCTTTACCAATACCTCACCCACTTGGCCGTCGGGGCCAGGAAGCAGCACCACACGGTCCTGTATCGGACCTGACTTAAACGAATAGTATGCAAGACCTCCAATACCACCAATGACTAACAGCGGAGAAAAGGCAATCAACTGTTCGATCATTACTCCAAGCAGCACATCCTTTGCAAAATTACGTGCCATCCTCGCGGACCTCAATAATGAACTCGGTACCGCGAACGCCAAGCGTCGTGGTTGGCGTCGAAAATCGCACGCTGCCCGGATTGGCCTTGGCGATCTTGCCTGAAATTACTGCCAGCGTGCCTCGTTTCACCGAGGCATCCAGCACCCCAGCATGGGTTGTGGAATTGAAAGCAAATTTGTTGAGAACCAACATCGAGTTCGCGCCGGCCGACAGCATCGTGTTGTCTCGCAGGGTGATGCCGACGGAAGAGTTGGCCCCCGTTACGACACGATCCCCCACCAGCAGTTGTCCGCCAGCCTGGGCTTCCAGCTTTTGCCCCGAACGCTCTATCGTGACATTGCCAACGAGGTTTTTGATCGAACCAGCCCCGTCGGCGGCCCACACGAAATTCGCCGCTGCAATAAACCCAAAAAAAAGCAATTTCAAATTGGACATGTTCCATCTCCTCGCGAAGTAATCCACACCAAAAGTTTTGAATCCGCCACGCACCATTTTAATTCGCAAGCCGCCAACCTGTTTTACGTGCTCATTGTCGCTCGGCGCCAGGCAAACTGCAGACCCTGATTCATGCGTGACGCATTGCGTCGAAGTCATGCGAGAGCTGTGTTGCCTGCGTCAGCATGTGCAAATTTCATTTCCATCCACATCTATTCTGGGGCTATTGTTCAAGCATGAAAGTTGGTCACTTCTGAGTCAAATCGTTACATTTCATGATAAAAATCTCCAACCACGGGGAGCGCCATGATTAATGGCCAAAGCTTTGTTTTGCGCCGTGCCCGCCGTGGCGAAGGCCTTTTCAACTCTGAATGTTGGCTCAAAATCCCGATAACTAAGCTAGAGTATCGCGGCACCGACGATGCGAAGTCAACCTGAAATCTTCGTCTCGTGCTCCTCCGAAGTTGGTAAATTTCCTGAGCGTTACTGCGTAACAACGATAAACCGGCGTGATCCGAACCGTGGCAGGCAAGCGCTCTGTTGGCGGAAGAGCGGCAGTCGCACAGGTCGCAGGTGAAATCCAGATCGTTTATTGAGGATCGAATCCGGAGGTTCAGTTCAAGTTGAGAAGTGGCGCGGCGCTACTGATTTCTTCCGCGTTCATACGCGCACAATGAATCTCTGAAAATTGTGTTCAAGCCATTCCGTCGTTCTTTTCAAGAATCGCACTGGTAGATTTCAGTTGAACCTGTTGCCGTATAAGGTAATTCGAAATAATGCCGGTAAGTCGATCCTTGATGCGCGACGAATTTGACGGCCGGCTCAGCGCCTGATAGCTACCGACGATCGCCAGATAAAAGAGCGTTGCAAGTTCCTCCGCCACGGTGACATTTCCGGTCAGGCGCAGAAATTTTTGTTCAAACAGATTCATGCGTGCCTGATCCACATCAATCAGCATTCTGGCAACGTCCGCATCGCGTCGGCCTCGGCCACGCAGAGCAAGTTCAAAGCGCATATTTTCAAGATCAGTTCCCGCATGAGCCAGTGCGGCTTCAAGCAGCTTCTCAAGATCGGCTTTCGGGTCATCGGTAGATTCCAGCTGCAGACGTCGGTCAATGGCAATCTCCTGTTCCCGCCAGCGATCGATCAAGGCAGCCACCAACTCGGCATGATCGGCAAAGTGCCAGTAGAAACTGCCCCGGGTCACGCCCAAGGTGTCGGCGATTACAAGCACGCGGATGGTGTCGAAACCGCCTTCCACCACCGCACTAAAGGCGGCATCCAACCAGTCGTCACGTGAAAGTCGCGTTACCTCAACCGGTCTCTTTTTTTTGCTCGCAGATTTCATCGGCAGCCTGATCTCGCTGCAACGCTTGAAGCTGATTCATGGCGAACACCCCAAAGCGGTTTCCTGTGGCGTATGCTACGGGCGCTTCGCATCGGTGTCGTGCGATTTTGCCACCGTAGCTGTTGTCGAGATTTATCCGATGAATGCATTGAAGTGGTAAAGTTGAACAATCCATACACAAGTGTATGCTAAATACAAATCCGTCGCCATGTAGTGATGTGAAAATCAGGAGCAATCAATGAAGAATTTTCGCCCGTTTCTCTGTCGGGGGACTTTGGTACTGGCCACTGCGTTTCTTTCAGCAGGAAGCACCTGTGCGAAATTGACGGCTGCTGATGCCGATCGCTTGGGCAAAGACCTGACGCCGGTCGGCGCCGAGAAAGCAGGCAACAAGGATGGCACCATCCCCGCGTGGACGGGAGGGCTGACCAAGGCGCCCGCAGGCTGGAACAGGGAGAATGGTTATGCTGACCCCTTCGCCGACGAGAAACCCCGGTTCACCATCACTGCGCAAAACCTTGACCAGTACAAGGAGGCTTTGTCGCCGGGGGTCATCGCGATGCTGAAGAAGCAAGCAAATTTCCGTATGCCGGTCTATCCCACACACCGAACGGTAGTGTTCCCAAAGGAAATCGCAGATACGGCAAAAGCACAGGCGATGCAGGTTGACTTGCAGGGATTCGGGGTGAGCAATTTAGGCGGCTCCAATATCCCTTTCCCGATTCCCCGGAATGGTCTGGAGGCTATCTGGAACCACCTCTTAAGGTATACGGGGGGCGGCGTCGAACGCATGGGACATTCTTTTCCGGTCCGGCCGTCGGGAGACACTTACAAGATCGGCTTTCACGCATTTCGAATTTACGACAAAAACATGGATCAACAAACACCCAACCGGATGTTCGCCGCGATGGGGTACTTTACCGAGCCGTCAAGCTTGAAGGGAACCACGTTTCTGGTCCATGAACCGATTGATCAGGTTGCGGAAAGACGTTCGGCGTGGATCTACAACGCCGGTGCCCGTCGTGTGCGCCGTGCGCCCGACTTGGGTTACGACGGCATCAATGACGGATCTGAAGGTCTCATCACCACCGATCAGGTCGATGCGTACAACGGGGCTCCCGATCGCTACGAGTGGAAACTGAATGGCAAGCGCGAGATGTATGTGCCTTACAACACTTACCGTATGGGCGACAAAAATCTCAAGTACTCGGACATTATTACTAAAGGGACAGTCAACCCCGACTATATGCGGTACGAATTGCACCGCGTCTGGGTCGTCGAAGCCACGCTGAAGCCCGGATCGACCCACATATACGCCCGCCGGGTTTTTTATCTCGACGAGGACAGTTGGTCGGTTTTGATGGAGGAAACGTATGCCGCGCGCGGCGATCTATGGCGTATCGCGCTTCATGGTCTGGTCCAGCATTACGACGTTAGCGTTC
>CAZAGR010000223.1:0-4926 GCA_964484585.1 uncultured Propionivibrio sp.
ATTGCACGCTGCTTGGGCGAACAGGCCGGGCGGGAGGTGCCGTTCGGGGTCGAAAAATGAATTTTCCGGTCGACCCCGGCGGGATTGGAAAAATCCATGGCTACGTTAGAATGCGCTTCTATAACTTTCCCGCCTTTGTCGAAAATCTCGAGGAGTCGCATCAATGAAACGCTCGCTCATCGCCTTGACCCTGTTTGCCGTCGCCACGTTCGCCGCGCATGCCAACGAACCGGCAAAGGCCGCCCCCAAGGGCGATGCGGCGCGCGGCAAGGCTGTCGCAGCCGGAGTTTGCGCCGCCTGCCATGGCCCCGATGGCAATAGCCAGATCGCGGCCAACCCCAAATTGGCCGGCCAGCATCCCGAATATCTGTACAAACAAATGCAGAATTTCAAAGGCGCAGACGGCAAGCAACCAGATCGCGTCAATGCAGTCATGAACGGGATGATTGCGGCGGTAGATGATGCCCAGATGCGCGACCTCGCCGCCTGGTTCGCCTCGCAAAAACAGACCAGCGACAAAGCCAAAAATCGCGACACCATTGCCCGCGGACAGAAACTCTACCGCGCCGGTGACATCAGCAAGGGCCTGCCCGCGTGCGCCGCCTGTCACGGCCCGACCGGCGCCGGAATGCCGGCACAATACCCTCGCATTGGCGGTCAATTTGCCGATTACACTGAAGCGCAGCTCAAAGCCTTCCGCGACGGAGTTCGCAGCAATGATCCGAACAAGATGATGAGTACTGTTGCCCTGAAGATGACCGACGTGGAAATCAAGGCGGTAGCTGATTACGTCGCCGGGTTGCGCTGAAAACCCAGCGACACGTCATCACCAGCCAATAAAAAAGCCGGCCCACGCACTGTGGGCCGGCTTTTTTATTTGAATCAGAGCGTCAGTGCAAATTACTTGGCGCCGGCCAAAATCCACTTGACCATGGTCTTGATATCTTCATCCTTGATCGAAGCATTTGGTGGCATCGGCACCGCACCCCAAGCGCCCGAGCCACCCTTTTTCACCTTTTCGACCAACTTGGCTTCATCAGCCGCCGTGTATTTTTTGGCCACGTCCTGAAATCCCGGGCCGACAACTTTCTTATCAACCGCATGGCACGCCAGGCAGCCGCTCTTGGTAGCGAGATCTTTGTTAGCAAACGCCGGTGCCGAAGCAATGAGGCTGCCGGCGACCAGTGCTGAGAGAATTACTGATTTCATATCATGTTCCTCATAAATAATTTGAGTGGTTATTTGGCAATGCGCCTGCAACATCGTGACCTGCTGGCGTGGATATTACCCGAATCAATGCAACCGCAACCTCTGACGCCTCGTAAATTCCGCCTCATAAGTACCGTCGCGTAAAACCATGGCTAGACATTAACGCGGAACCCGGCCGCCACGTTGACGTCCGTCTCTGGTTTGAAATCAGGGCATCAGATCATTGAGCAAACTATCGACCTGCAGCTGCGAGAGGCGACGATCTTCGGTCGGCCCGTTGGCTTCAACCACGATGATGGAACCAACCAGCGCCTTGATTGAGACGCGCAAAGATTGTCCGGCGAGATCCTGAAATTCCTGTGCTACGATGATGTTCGTCAGGTGCCCGGTTAACTCACGCAGACTACTTTCAATGCTGTGACGACTCCAGTCCTTGCCCAGACTATCTAGCAATGAAGCCAGTACGCGCTTGGCGTGTTCCGCCTCTTCGAGCGAGCGGGTCGCCGCCTCGGCAGTCATGCGCTCCACATTACCAAGGATGATCGAAACCTCCTTGGGATTATTGCTGCTGCTTTTTCTGGTCAGACCTTTGGCCGCTTGATTCAGTTCGCGCGCCAGTGACTTGAGCTCAAGCAACACCTTGCCGGTGTCGCGCTTCTGGGGTGATTTGGCCGCAACTTTGCCTTTGGGCCTCGCCGAAGCGGCGGCCTTGGCTGGTTTTTTCCCACCGGCAACCTTGGGATTGCCGGCTGATGCGTGTGTTTTCGGTTTTGCGGTCGCCATGCTCACATCCCCATTTTGTCGAAAATTTTGCCCATTTTCTCCTGCAAAGTGGCTGCAGTAAATGGCTTCACAATATAACCGGAAGCACCGGCTTGTGCTGCGGCGACAATATTTTCCTTCTTGGCTTCGGCGGTAATCATCAGGAAAGGCAGCCCTTTCAGCTTGGGATCCGCACGCACGCTCTGCAACAGCGTCAGCCCGTCCATATTGGGCATGTTCCAGTCCGACACGACGAAATCGATGCCGCCGTTTTGCAGTCGGGCCAGCGCCACGGCGCCATCTTCAGCTTCTTCAACATTGCTGAAACCGAGTTCTTTGAGCAAATTTCGGACAATGCGGCGCATCGTCGAAAAATCGTCGACGACGAGGAATTTGAGTGCGGAACGATCTGCCATGATGCCTCCAGCAGCAATTAATGACTTCCGTCACTATGCCGCAGCGGCCAGACGTTCAAAACCGCGAATACCGGCGAAGAATCCCTTATTGAGCCGGCTATCAGCGTGCCAGGCGCCGCTGCAGCCGACGTCAAGACTAGTCCAGTTGGGTCAAATCGCGCACCGCGCCGGTGTCGGCGGATGTCGTCATCGCGGCGTAGGCACGCAGTGCCATCGACACCTCGCGCTGACGATCGACCGGTCGCCATGCCGTGGCGCCTTTGATTTCCATCGCCGCGCGCCGTGCCGCCAGCGCCGACTTTTCTATCGAAAGATTGATGCTGCGATTCGGGATGTCAATTTCTATCGTGTCGCCCTCTTGCACCAAGCCAATCGCGCCGCCGGCCGCCGCTTCAGGCGAAGCATGGCCAATCGACAAGCCCGACGTGCCGCCGGAAAAACGTCCGTCGGTCAGCAGGGCACAGACCTTGCCCATTCCCTTCGATTTAAGGTACGACGTCGGATAAAGCATTTCCTGCATTCCCGGCCCGCCTTTTGGACCTTCGTAGCGGATAACAACCACGTCGCCGGCCACTATAGTGTCGGCAAGAATCGCATCAACCGCACTTTCCTGCGATTCGAACACGCGCGCCCGTCCGGTGAACGTCAGGATCGAATCGTCAACGCCGGCGGTCTTGACGATGCAACCCTTCTCAGCGATGTTGCCGTAAAGCACGGCCAGACCGCCATCGTGCGAATACGCATTGGCCTGATTGCGGATACAACCATTGGCGCGGTTGAGATCGAGCGTCGGGAAACGGCGCGACTGCGAAAACGCCTGCTGCGTCGGCACGCCGCCGGGCGCGGCCTTGTAGAAATCATGTACCGCTGTGTCGCTGTGGCGTTTCACATCGCAACAGTCAAGCGCCTCGCCCATCGAGGGATACAACACCGTCGGCACGTCGCGATGGATCAATCCGGCGCGATCGAGTTCGCCGAGTATGCCCATGATGCCCCCGGCACGATGAACATCCTCCATATGATACTTCTGCGTTGCCGGGGCAACTTTGGCGAGACAGGGCACCTTGCGCGAGAGACGATCGATATCCTTCAAGGTGAAATCTACTTTGGCCTCGTGCGCCGCGGCGAGCAAATGCAGCACGGTATTGGTCGATCCGCCCATTGAAATATCGAGCGCCATCGCATTCTCAAAAGCAGCGAAACTGGCAATGTTGCGCGGCAATGCGGAGGCGTCGTCTTTTTCATACCAGCGCTTGGCCAGTTCGACGATCAGTCGGCCCGCTTTGAGAAACAGCTTTTCACGATCCGCGTGGGTCGCCAGCAGCGAACCATTGCCGGGCAACGACAAGCCGAGCGCTTCGGTCAGGCAGTTCATCGAATTGGCGGTGAACATTCCCGAACAGGAGCCACAGGTCGGACAGGCCGAACGTTCCATCGCGGCCACTTCTTCATCGCTGTTCTTGCTATCCGCAGATTCGACCATCGCATCGACCAAATCGACCATGCGATATTTCCCGTGCCACTTGACCTTGCCGGCTTCCATTGGTCCGCCGGAAACGAAAACAACGGGAATATTGATGCGCAGCGCCGCCATCAGCATCCCCGGCGTGATCTTGTCGCAGTTGGAGATACAGACCATCGCGTCGGCGCAATGGGCATTGACCATGTACTCGACCGAATCGGCGATCAGTTCGCGACTGGGCAGACTGTAGAGCATACCGCCGTGACCCATGGCGATACCATCATCAACGGCGATGGTATTGAATTCCTTGGCCACACCGCCGGCTTGCTCGATTTCGCGCGCCACCAGCTGGCCAAGATCCTTCAGATGCACGTGACCCGGTACAAACTGGGTAAAAGAGTTGACGACCGCGATGATGGGTTTGTCAAAGTCGCCATCCTTCATTCCGGTGGCGCGCCAGAGCGCCCGGGCGCCCGCCATATTGCGGCCATGGGTGGTGGTGCGGGAACGATAAACGGGCATGACTAGCTCCAGAAAGTTTGAAAGGCGTAAGCCGGCAATTTTAGCGCTGCCCCTTCCGCCCTGACGTGTTAGCCCAGAAAAAGGAAGTTGACCACGGGGAACACGGGGCGACCCGGAGGAATGCAAGGAAATCACGAGGTTTTCCCGGCACACCATTTCCTGGGTACATAAGGTCGTGTTATTCCCCGTGTCCCCTGTGGTCGAAGTGAGTTTCTAGATTTAAGTCTCCGGCGAAACTTTTGCGCGTTATTCTGCAAGCACAACCGGAGCCCAGTAAATGAATTCACCTTTCGATCAGATTCACGACCATCTCACCTGGCATTCGACCAAGTGGGAAAAGTATCGTGACCGCGACATCATTCCGTTGTGGATCGCCGACATGGATTTTGCGGTGTCACCGGCAATCCGCACTGCCATCGAGGCCCACGCCCGCCATGGCGTGTACAGCTACACCGCCTTACCGCGTGAATTACCCGCTGCGACTGTGGGCTATTTGCAGCGACATTACGATTGGGCCATCGATCCGGATTGGCTGGTGTGGCTGCCGGGTCTGGT
>CAZAGR010000224.1:0-4922 GCA_964484585.1 uncultured Propionivibrio sp.
TGACGTCCGCTCCAAGACCGACCGTCATGGCAAGTGTGGCAACCGTGGATTGGGCGGCGCCGGACGCATCCACTAGCACGAACGGGTATCGCAAACCCTTGACGCCGACCTGCTGAATGGCCAGTTCGCGTGCGTCGTGACCACCTTGAACATCCGGCAGTAAAAATCGATCAGGGGCATTCATTTTTTTCTCCTGCTTAATCGTTATGAGGGGAGTTCAGGGCGCTACGTCGAGCAAGCGTTCGATTTGAGTTGTCAGCGCTCGACTGTCCGGCGTTGTCAAGGAGGTGAAGCTTTCAACACGCTGTCCATTGCGATCAATCAAGTACTTGTGAAAATTCCACTTCGGTCGCGCACCGCTCGCTTCGATCAGTTGCTTAAAAAACGGATGCGTCTTTGGCGCTGCAATATCCGTTTTGGCCATCATCGGGAACTTGATGCCATAGGTCAGGCGACAAAAGTCTGCGATTTCCTTGTTCGATCCGGGCTCCTGGTCACCGAAATCATTTGATGGAAATCCCACCACAACCAGACCACGTGACTTGTATTTGTCGTAGACAGTCTCAAGCCCCTCATACTGTCCTGTGAAGCCGCAAAAACTTGCCGTGTTCACGACCAGGATGACCTTACCCTCGTACTGACACATCGACTGCGGTGCGCCATCTTGTAGTCGCGCGAAGGTATGGTTCAACATGGCGGGGCAATTGGCGCCCATGACTGGCATGCTTGCGGTTAGACCTAGCGCGAGTAAAAATTGAATTACTTTAGGCTGAAACATAATTTTGTCCTAGACAAAATGAAACGATGGTCGTAAGATAACCAACAAATGTGGCGCCGTCAACAAATTTGTCATGGACAAAACAATGAGTGAACTGAACCGGTCAGCGGGGGGCGTTGGCATTGCCGCGGTGGAGCGCGATACCGGTTTGGCCAAGGACACGTTGCGCGTATGGGAGCGCCGATACGGCTTCCCGCAGCCTCATCGTGATGAGTTCGGAGAGCGGATTTACCCTCTCGAACAGGTTGAACACCTGCGTTTGATCAAGCGGCTGATGGACCAAGGACAGCGCCCCGGCGCTTTGTTGCGCATGCCCATGGCCGCACTTTGCGAGCAGACTTCAAGAGCGTCAGTACCCGGTGTTGCGGATCTGGCGGTAGAGTGGATCATGCCTTTACTGAAAGCGCGCGACGTGGACCTTTTACGTGCCGAATTGAGCCAACGTCTGGTGCGCGATGGATTGGAACGGTTTGTCACTGAAACGGTTCCCGCACTTAATCGTCGAATTGGCGACGGCTGGATGACCGGTGAAATCGAAATTTATGAAGAGCATTTGTACACGGAGCTGATGCAAAACCAGCTCCGTTCATCTATTTACGCCTTGTCAAATCGCGGCAAGCGACCTCATGTTTTGCTCACCACCGTAAAAGATGAGGAACATTTGCTGGGTTTGCTGATGGCAGAAGCCTTGCTGGCGGCAAACGGGGCATGGTGTCTTTCGCTCGGTGCGCAAACACCCACGGCGGATATCGTCGGCGCAGCCTCGTGCGTCAATATTGATATTGTGGCTTTGTCATTTTCAGGGGCATACCCTTGGCGCAAGGCGTGCAATACGCTGGTTGAACTGCGTGCCGCCTTACCGGGCAATGTAGAACTCTGGGCAGGCGGTGCGGCTCTGGTTGGGCGGGAGCGCATGCTTCCGAACATCGTCGTGCTGGAAACGCTAAGTCACATCGGGACAGCGCTCGCGGATTGGCGTACCTCACATGCGTTCAAAGATTTGGTTACCGGACCTGCGTGATGCAAAAACGTCGTGTCGTGGTAACAGGTTTAGGTATCGTTTCGCCCATTGGAAATGGCGTCAGTCAAGTGTGGGAGAACCTCCTGCGTGGCCTAAACGGGGTCAATACGGTGTCGCGTTTCGACGCCTCCGGAATGACGGTCCGTATTGCAGCAGAAGTGAAGGACTTCTCAGCGTCAGATTGGATGCCGCTTAAAGAAGTTCGGCGCTCCGACAACTTCATTCACTATGGCCTGGCTGCAGCAACCATGGCGATGAACGACGCCGGCTTGGTGATCGATGAGTCGAATGCAGGGCGTGTCGGCGTCAACATGGGTTCGGGTATCGGCGGCTTGCAGATGATCGAGGACAACATCCGTGAAATGACCAGCAAGGGGCCAAAGCGAATCTCCCCCTTCTTTGTGCCCGGCGCGATCATCAATATGGTCGCTGGAATGATCTCGATTCAATTTGGCGCAAAGGGGCCGAATATGTCGATGGTTTCGTCCTGCGCCACGGGCGCGCATTGCATCGGCGATGCGGCTCGCTTGATCGAATACGGCGACGCCGATGCGATGATTGCAGGTGGTGCCGAGGCCCCGATCAGCATGACCGGCATTGGCGGATTCTCATCCATGAAAGCCCTTTCGCAACGCAACGATGATCCGGCTACTGCCAGTCGCCCGTTCGACAAGGATCGCGATGGATTTGTACTTGGCGAAGGCGCGGGCGTTTTGATTCTGGAGGAATACGAACATGCGAAAAAACGTGGAGCGCGCATTTATGCCGAGCTTGCAGGCATGGGCATGAGTTCAGATGCCAGCCACATTACCGCGCCAAGCATGGACGGACCACGTCGAGCCATTCACTCCGCTTTGCGCAATGCAGGCGCGAATCCCTCCGACGTTGATTACATAAACGCCCACGGCACGTCGACCATGCTTGGCGATGCCAACGAAACCAATGCAATCAAAGCGGCTCTCGGCGACCACGCTTACAAAGTGGCCGTGAATGCAACAAAATCAATGCATGGACACTTGCTTGGCGCCGCGGGTGGCATCGAAGCGGTGATATCGACATTGGCGGTCCATCATCAAGTGTCCCCACCTACCATCAATATTTTCGATCCGGATCCAGTATGCGATCTTGACTATGTGCCGCGCAATGCGCGCGCGATGAAAATTGATTTCGCGCTCTCCAATTCCTTCGGATTTGGTGGCACCAATGCCGTACTGGCATTTCGGCGGATGAACTGAAAACGACGGAAAACCGGATTCAGCTATCGTGGGAAAAGCAAATAACCACCAGGACTGCAGGGCGATACGGCGATCGTAATCGCCGTGCCGCCAGCGCCGACTTTTTGTGCTGTCAGAACCAGTCTTCTTCCATCTCCATGAGCGGGCCGGCGCCTGCGCTGATTGTGCGCACCAGCATGGCAATCTCGGGATAAATTTTCTTGAAGTAGAAACGCGCGGTGACCAGCTTCGCCTTGTAAAACGGATCACCTGAGTCCACTTTCTTCAGCGCCACGCTGGCCATGCGCGCCCAGAAATAGCCATAAATCAAGTGCCCGCAGACGCGCAGGTAATCAACTGCAGCAGCGCCCACTTCGTCAGGATTTTTCATCGCCTTCATTCCGACTTCCATAGTCAGCTGATTCAACTTTTCGCCCGCGTAGGCCAGCGGTTTGATGAACTCATGCATGGCCGGGTTGCTCATCTCGGCGGTGGCAAATTCGGTCACGAACTTGGCCAGATCCCGAAGTTTGGCACCGCCATCGGCAAGCACCTTGCGCCCCAGTAAATCGAGCGACTGAACCGTGTTGGTACCTTCGTAGGTCATGTTGATGCGCGCATCGCGCACGAACTGCTCCATACCCCACTCTTTGATATAACCATGGCCGCCAAATACCTGCATGCAGCCAGAGGTCGCCGTCAGGGCATTGTCGGTCAGAAAGGCTTTTATAACCGGCGTCAGCAGCGTGACGAAATCACCGGCACGCTTGCGAATCTCGGGATCCGGTGAGGTCAGGGAGCGGTCAAACTGCAGCGCGGTAAACATCGTGAGTGCGCGGCCGCCTTCGGCATAGGCACGTGCCGTGAGCAGCATTTTGCGCACATCCGGGTGCACGATGATCGGATCAGCTTCCTTGTCCAAGTGCTTGGAGCCGGATAACGCACGGCTTTGCAGGCGCTCCTTGGCGTAAATGGTGGCATTCTGGCGAGCGACCTCCGTTAGGCCGAGTGATTGCATGCCGACGCCGAGCCGCGCGGCGTTCATCATCACGAACATCGCTTGCAAACCCTTGTTGGGCTCGCCGACCATCGATCCGTTGGCTTCTTCAAGCACCATCTGACAGGTGGCATTGCCGTGAATGCCCATCTTGTGTTCCAGCCCCCCGCAGTAAATGCCATTGCGGCTGCCCACCGAACCATCGGCGCTGACGTTGAACTTGGGCACGATGAAGAGCGAAATACCCTTCGACCCCTTGGGCGCGTCGGGCAGGCGAGCGAGCACCAGATGGATGATGTTCTCGGCCAGATCGTGCTCACCGGCGGAAATAAAAATCTTGTTGCCGGTGATTTTGTAGCTGCCGTCCGGTTGTGGGACTGCCTTGCTGCGCAGCAGGCCGAGGTCGGTTCCACAGTGTGATTCGGTCAGACACATCGTGCCCGTCCATTCACCCGAGGTGAGCTTGGTCAGGTAGTGCTTCTTCTGCTCTGGAGTACCGTAGGCGTGCAAGCATTCGTAGGCGCCGTGGGAGAGTCCGGGGTACATGGTCCAGGCCTGATTGCCCGAGTTGAGCATTTCGTACATGGCTTGGTTGAGCAGATGCGGCAGGCCTTGGCCGCCATATTCGGGATCACAGGACAATGCCGGCCAACCGCCGTCAACAAATTGCTTGTATGCCTCCTTGAAGCCTTTCGGCGGAGTCACTTCGTGGGTCGTCTGGTTCAGCGAACAGCCCTCGGTATCTCCCGAGACATTAATCGGGGTGAGCACCTCGGAGGCGAATGTTCCTGCCGCTTCCAGCACCGCATTGATGGTGTCGGCGTCCACATCCACATGCGGAGGTAGCTTCGCGTACTCCTCCGCAACACCGAGTACTTCGTGAAGAACAAATTGCATGTCGCGCAACGGGGG
>CAZAGR010000225.1:0-4829 GCA_964484585.1 uncultured Propionivibrio sp.
TCCGCCACTGCGGTATTAAATTTTGATGGCGCGACCGGTTACCTGATTGGCGAGCCAAACAAGGGATTGGAGGCGATGTTCACCTTTATGAATACCGCGCGAATTGGAACCGCCATTCAAGGCGTTGCCCATGCGGAGTGTGCCTTCCAGGGCGCCCTGCCTTACGCTCGTGAGCGTCGTTCCATGCGTGCCCTGTCCGGCAAGAAGGATCCTGAATTTTCTGCCGACGCGCTAATTTGGCATCCTGACGTACGGCGCATGCTGCTCACCCAGAAAGCGATTGCAGAAGGTGGACGGGCAATGATTTATGCCGCCTCTCAACTAGCCGACAAGA
Source organism: uncultured Propionivibrio sp. (assembly GCA_964484585.1). Classification (GTDB taxonomy): domain Bacteria; phylum Pseudomonadota; class Gammaproteobacteria; order Burkholderiales; family Rhodocyclaceae; genus JADKHX01. The sequence continues at coordinate 335 of CAZAGR010000225.1, forward strand.
TGTTCAATGCGGTGCTTGAGGGCGATGACGCCAAGTACCGGAATTTCGATGGCAAACTTGGATTTTATACACCGATTCTTAAAGGCTTTCTCACCGAGATGGGTCTTGAAGCGGCCAATCTGGGGATGCAGGTTTTTGGTGGTCACGGTTATATTCACGAGCACGGGATGGAGCAAATCGCCCGCGATGCGCGTATCGCCACACTCTACGAAGGTACCACCGGGATCCAGGCACTGGATCTGCTCGGTCGCAAAGTTTTGATCGGAACCCGAGGCAAATGCGTGCGCGACTTTACCGGGATCATATGGCGGTTTGCGCGGAAGAACATGTTCTCCGGCGGAGCCATTGGCGTGATGAACCGGTCCCTCGTCCGGCGTGCGATTCAATGGAATTTGCTCACGCTGCGCATCATGCTGCGCGCACGCAAAGATCGTGAGCTGGTCGGTTCCGCCAGCGTGGATTACCTGATGTATTCAGGCTACGTAATGATGGCCTATTTCTGGGCGCTGCAAGCGACCAAGGCGGTTGAACTTGCTCGCACCGGGAAAGGTGCCGAATCGAAAGAGTTCTATTTGGCGAAGGTGCAGACCGCCGAGTTTTATTTTGAAAGAATGCTGCCGCGTGCCGATGCGCACCGCACCGGAGCCCTTGCGCCGACGGGCTCCGTGATGCAACTGGACCAGGAGCACTTCGCCTTCGTCTGATCGTCCGGGTCTAGTCGTCGTTTGCCAGTGCAGCACACCAGCCAATCTGTCCTGGAGAAATCATGAAGAGTCCAATGCAAGGTAGTCACCCACCTCAGTCCTGCACGTATTCCTACACACCGTGGACAGGCGCGCTTTTTCTGGCTTGCCTGTTTGGCGGCTGCAGCGACAAGACCCCCGATTCGCCCCCTGCTTCAGGTGCGGCGACGGCAACAACAGTGACCACCAATGCGGCGTTCGGCAATTCGCTCAAGCTTGCCGAACGACAGGGCTTCGATGATGCCCAACGTGGTCTCATCGCCAAACCCAGCGGCAAGGTATTGGCTGAAGACGGCAGTACTGTGTGGGATTACGACCGGTTCGCATTCATTCAAGGGGATGCACCGGCCGCGGTCAATCCCAGCTTGTGGCGACACGCCAAGCTCACCAACCAGGCCGGCTTGTTCAAGGTTGCAGAGGGAATCCACCAGCTGCGTGGTTTTGACATCGCCAACATCACCTTGATTGATGGCAAGACCGGATGGATTCTGGTCGACCCGCTCACGACACGCGAAACCGCCGCTGCGGCGCTGGCTTTTGCGCGGAAACATCTGGGCGACAAGCCGATCAGCGCGATGATCTTTACGCACAGCCACGTCGATCATTTTGGCGGTGCCCTGGGCATCATCTCTGGGGAGGATGCGGAAAAGCGCAAACTGCCTATAGTCGCGCCGAAGGGATTTCTCGCCGAGGCGACGAGCGAAAACATACTGGTCGGCCCGGCCATGGGGCGCCGCGCGACCTGGCAATTCGGTACCTTGCTTTCGGCGTCCAATAATGGATTGGTTAACGCCGGTCTAGGCACCACTGTCGCCGTAGGCCGCATAGGAATACTGCAACCCAACATTATTGTCGACCACACCCCACAGGAAATCACGCTCGACGGCGTGCGCTTTATCTTCCAGAACGCTCCCGGATCGGAGGCGCCCGCGGAGTTGGCGTTCTACCTTCCGGACCTCAAGGCTTACTGTGCGGCCGAAATCATGGTACCGACTTTGCATAACCTGTACACCCTTCGCGGTGCGAAGGTACGTGACGCCTTGCGCTGGTCAGGTTACATCGACGATGCGCTGGTGCGCTTCGGGGATGCTGAAGTGCTCTTCGCCAGCCATTTATGGCCCGCCTGGGGCAATGCGCGTATTACCACTTACATGAAACAACAACGCGACGTCTACAAATACATACACGACCAAACTGTACGCATGATCAATGCGGGCATGAAACCGGACGAAATTGCCGAACAGATAAAACTGCCCAAATCACTTAACGACAGTTTTGACGTGCATGGCTACTACGGAACGCTGAAGCATGATGCGCGTGCGGTTTACCAGCATTACATCGGCTGGTTTGACGGCAATCCGGCCAACCTCGACCGTTTGCCACGGGTGGAGGCAGCACGTCATTATGTTGAGTTGATGGGCGGTGCGGAAAAGGCGGTCGCTGCGGCGCAGGTCGCCTTTGACAAAGGCAACTATCGCTGGGCTTCCGAGTTGCTGAATCACGTTGTATTTGCCGAGCCGGGCCACAAGGCCGCGCGGGAATTGCAGGCCAGGAGCTTTGATCAGATGGGGTATATGGCCGAGTCGGCGATCTGGCGAAACTTCTACCTGACAGGCGCGCAGGAGTTGCGCACCGGGGTCATGGGCACCGGCTCGAACCCCATCATGGCGGCCGACATGCTGGCCTGGACGCCAGTGGAGAGCTTCCTCGAAGCCTGGGCCGCGGGACTCAACGGCCCAAAAGCCGAAGGAAAAAATCTCAAACTCAACCTTGAGTTTACCGATCCGCCCAGACCAGGAACAGGCATACCGACAGCGCCTGCAAATGAAACCTACGTCTTATGGATCGAAAATTCAGTGCTGCACTTTCGCCGTTCGCCACCTGCACCGGATGCCAATGCAGGCATCGCCTTGACCAAGGGCATGTTCCTCAAACTAATGCTGGGATCAGCCGGTATCAAGGATCTGGTCGGGAGCAGCGAACTAAAAATCAGCGGCAGCAAGCTTGATCTGCTGAGTTTCTTTGCCTTGCTCGATAAGCCGCCCACCACGTTTCCGATCATCTCGCCGTAGTTTCATTTTCGAACTACGCGAGCAATTTGCGTCGCCACGAAGAACCGGCAGACTTATGTGCTTGCCGTGTGCTTGACCGGTCGCGAAACTTCTCTTGCTAAGGGGCCCGATTATTCTAATGCCACCAACTCGGCAGTCAGGTGGCGCACCCTGATCATAAGAAGGCTTGCCAGCGCCTCGAAAAGTTTTACGGCTGCCTTCTTGTGTTGTTCGGCAAACGCATCGAAAGTCTTGCGTGAAAGAACAAACAGTTCGACGTCGGTCAGCGCAATGGCGTCTGCCGAATGGGCACCGCCATCGAGGAAGGTCATTTCACCGAACAAGGCGCCCCGACCGCAGGTGTGAAGATGGCGTACATGAATATTGTCAATCGAAAGTGAAAAGCGGACCAAGCCCTTGCGGACGAAGAATAGATCTTCGCTCGAGTCCCCACGCGAATATATTTTGCTACCGGCTACGTAGCTAACTCTTACTAGATGTGCGTCAAGCGCCGCAAGCGTTTCTTCCTTGCGTGCCTTGAACAGGTCGAACTCGTGTAGCTCCATCGCTTTTTCTGTCTCGTCCTTGACGGCTGACTCCTTAAGGGTGCCAGCAGCCTCCTTAAGAATGCGATTCTCAATCCAGCCCTTCGCTTCATCAATGTCATCGAACACGCGCGCCGCACTCTTGTAGGGCGCCAGTCCGGTTTGATCGACATACTGTTGCATATCCTGGCCCGACGGCACGTTCGTCGGTAGACGGCTATAAACCAGAAAGCCATTTTTGTCGGCCATCATGTCGCGAATCTGGTCGAGTAAATGTGCGGCGGTCAGGTCGATGGTTTGAACGCGACGCATGTCGAGGACGATATATTTCCGCTTCTTTATCTCGTCTTCCAGAATCGAGTAGAGCTGGTCGGCGGTGCCGAAAAACAGGCTGCCTTGCAGTTCGATGAATACAGTCTGGTCGCCACTCGCCTCAAGAATTTTCATCTCCGTTTCCGGCCGGGTTCGCTTCGAAAAACTCTCATGGCCATAGGTTTTACGCCGAACGATTGAGCTGCCAAGTTGTTCGCGAAGGAACAGCAATATGGCGAGCACAATGCCTGTACCAGAAGCCGGTATAAGACCGACGAATAAAGCGACGCCGATCACAGCCAGGATCACAAAAAAATCGAAAATGGTGTGTCGGGATTTGATCAAAGCCAGACTGTGACGATCAATCATGCGTAGGCCAATGACAATCAGGATCGCCGCCAGCGCGGCAATCGGCACCCAGGCAATCAAGCTGCTCAGCAACAGGAAGGCAAGCAGCGCCAGGGCACCTTCAAGCACGCCAGAGAACCGGCTCACTGCTCCACTCGACATATTGACCAGCGTCGCACCCATGGTGCCGGCACCGGGAATCCCCCCGACAAGTCCGGACGCCAAGTTGCCGAATCCCTGCCCGATCAATTCCCGGTTTGAGTTATGTCGCGAACGGGTCAGTGCGTCCAATACCACGCAGGTTTTGAGTGTGTCAATCGAGAGCAGCACTGACAGCGTCAATGCCGGTACCAACAAAGCGGTCCACTGCTTCAGATCAAGACTCTTCATGGCGTCGATACGACCGCTGAATGCCTCGGAAAAACCACCGCCGCTTCCTCCTCCATTCATGGGACCGACGATCAAGCTGTTGCCTTCCATTGCCAGCAGCGAAGGG
>CAZAGR010000226.1:0-4806 GCA_964484585.1 uncultured Propionivibrio sp.
GCCGCCGCCAGCCACGACCTGCGGCAGCCGATGCAGGCCATCAGCCTGTTCAACGCTACATTGGCCAGAACCGGTCTCAGCGGAGAGCAGAAGCGCCTCAGCGATTACCTGTCGCAGTCTATTCAAGCGATGGGCGATCTCCTAAACGCCTTGCTGGATATATCGAAATTCGACGCTGGTGCGGTCGATGTTTGCTCCGCGGCGATTCCGGTAGAAGCCCTGGCGCACAAGATCAACTCCGAATACTCCCCGACGGCCACCGGGAAGTCCCTACGCTTCAAACTCTGCTTTCCGTTCCGCGACATGGCGATTATGACCGACGTCAACTTGCTCATGAGCCTGCTGGGCAATCTTATCGGCAATGCGATTAAATACACTCAGCATGGTGGCGTTCTCGTATCTATCCGCCGTCGTGGTGCTCAAGCGCTGATCCAAGTCTGGGATACCGGCAGTGGCATCGCTCCTGAACATCTCGAGAGCATCTTTGAGGAATACTTTCAAGTCGGTAATCAGGAACGTGACAGGGCTAAGGGCTTGGGACTCGGCCTTGCCATCGCCAAACGGATTGCCAAACTGCTAGATACCGAAATCGCGTGTCGCTCTCGTCTGGGAAAAGGTTCCGTCTTTGAGTTTCGTCTTCCATTGGCCTCTCCCGAAACAATGGAAACATCAAGTCGAGTCAACCCTCCTGGAGTTAACCGTGAAACCAAGCCTACCGGTCGCCATATCGTCCTGCTTGAAGATAATTTGATGGCCGGTAAAGCCATGGCGTTGGCTCTGGAGTCCTATGGCATGACCGTTACCAAATACAAATCTGCAGAGGAAGCCTTGGCGGATTCTGATATCGCCGATGCGGATTTCTACATCTCCGACCTGCGGCTTCCCGGAATGAGTGGAGCCGAATTTCTCGATGCTGTGCAACGAATAGCCGCGAAACCAATCAAAGCGGTGGTCGTGACCGGCGATACCGCAGTGAATAAAAATGAGTTGTTGCAATCACTGTCATGGAAGATGCTGTTCAAGCCCGTCAATCTGCAAACCCTGCTAACGGCAATTGAATCACAATATTCTGTTCCCTAAGCCGGACGAGCCGGAACCAAAGGTGTCATGCAAAAGCGGCCCACTTGATGACTTGCTGAAATGTCCGGCCAAGGAAAACGCCCTGTCTGGTGAGAAGCTGTCCGTACAAAAAAAGCGGTACTCTCTGCAAGAGTTAAATTGGTGAAATTCTTTGGATGCTTTCATGAAAATTCTTCGCACTCCCGACGAACGCTTTGCTGATCTTCCTGACTATCCTTTTGCGCCGAACTACCATTTACTCAAATCCGAAATACGGCTGCATTTCGTAGATGAAGGACCACGCGATAGGCGACCAGTGCTGATGATGCACGGCGAGCCCAGTTGGTCGTACCTTTACCGCTTCATGATTCCGCCTGTTGTTACTGCCGGTTATCGCGTAATTGCGCCTGATTTGATTGGCTTCGGAAAATCCGACAAGCCGGCCGCGAGAAACGATTACGGATACTCCAACCAAGTCGAGTGGATTCGCGAATGGATCGAGGCGCTCGACTTGCGCAACATAGTGCTCGTATGCCAGGACTGGGGGTCACTGATAGGACTGCGGGTGGTTGCTAAAATTGGCGACCGCTTCTCGGCGGTGGTGCTTTCCAATGGAGGAATGCCGGCAGGAGATTTCAAAATGCCAGGCGCTTTCCGATTATGGAAGGGCTTCGCGCGTTATAGCCCGTGGTTTCCGATTGGACGGATGATTCAAGTCGGTGTGAAGCGAAAGATGACCGCCGCAGAAATGGCTGGATACGATGCGCCATTCCCGAATGACAGCTTCAAGGCTGGAACCCGAGCTTATCCAGCGCTAGTTCCGACGGCTCCGGACGATCCAGAAGCATTGAAAAATAAGGCAGCATGGGAAGTCTATGACCAATGGGAAAAGCCTTTTATAACCTGCTTTAGCGATAGTGATCCGATCACGCGTGGTGGCGAACGTGCCTGGTTGGAGCGAGTTCCAGGTGCTAAGGACCAATCGCACAGCACTCTGCGTGGTGGGCATTTCATTCAGGAAGACGATCCCGATCGCTTTGCCGCTATCGTTATCAGTACTTGCAGATTCGTCGCGTAAAGGACACAATGCGCGCCTTTCCTTTCCCTGCTAGGGATTGGCGTGCGATCCATTCCGCTTCTTTCCACAATCCCGAACTTAGCACAAGCAGCGGGTGCGGTCATTGATGATGCTTGAGACATGGGATTTGTGCGGCTGTTGTCAGCCGTCAACCGGACGTTCCGAGTTGTGCCAAATTTCGCCTAGCAGAACGCAAAGCCGCCGCGATTTCTTGATCAGCCGGGTGGTCGATATGGGATTACACTAATAACGCTATGAACATCAGCGGCCACACTCTTTTGAGCGATTCGTTTAGCGTTGCGCTTTTCGATTTGCTACCCGTTGGCATCGTCTTTCATGATCCTGCGGGGAAAATACTCACAGTGAATCCCGCTGCCGAGAGAATTCTCGGCCTCTCCCGCGATCAGATGCGCGGAGTCACGTCAGTTGACCCACGGTGGCGTAAGGTGCATGAGGATGGATCACCATTCCCCGGCGAAGAACATCCCGCAATGGTAGCGCTCCAAACAGGGAATGCCGTATTGGATGAGGTGATGGGGGTGTTCAATCCCAAACTCGGCGATCACACATGGATCAATGTCAGCGCTGGTCCCGTCAGAGATGAGATCACTGGTTCTATCATCGGTGCCTACGCATTATTTGAAGATATTACTTCCCGCAAGAAGGCACAACAAAGGGAACAGGAGAGCCAGAGGCGGCTTGACTTCGCCCTGCAATTTAGCCACGTGGGAGGATGGGATCTCGATTTGGTGGATCACACTGCGTATCGCACGCTGGGGCACGACCAAATCTTCGGCTACAAGTCGCTTCTGCCGCATTGGACATATGAAGTGTTCCTCGAACATGTGGTACCCGAGGATCGACAAGAGGTGGATCGCCTTTTCACTGAAGCCATCGCATCGCACGCAGACTGGAATTTCGAGTGCCGCATCCGCCGCGTCGATGGCGCACTGCGCTGGATAAGGGCCGAGGGCGGGTTTCAAAGCGACAAGAATAGCCCTGCACGGCGCATGGCCGGATGCGTGCAGGACATTACCGAGAGCAAGCGGAGCGAATCGGAACTTGAGCAATATCGACACCACCTCGAGCAACTCGTCGCCGCACGTACCTCAGAACTTGCACAAAGCCGCGACGCCGCCGAAGCCGGCAACCGCGCCAAGACCATCTTTCTCGCCAACATGAGCCACGAACTGCGTACGCCGATGAATGGCATCATGGGCATGTTCGACTTGGCACTGCGACGCGCCACCGATCAAAAGCAGATCGACTGGCTCAACAAGGGCAAAATTTCAGCTGACCGTCTGCTCAAGGTCGTCAGCGACATCCTCGACTTCTCCAAGATCGAAGCCGAACGTCTACCGTTGGAAGAGAAGAACTTTTCCCTAACCCAGATGATTGACGACACCATAGCTATGCAAGACATCATCGCTGAGGCGAAGGGGCTAAACCTGATCCGCGAAATTCCCGCTACCTTCCCTGACCAGTTGTCGGGTGATGCGTTTCGTGTGAGGCAGATCTTGCTCAACTTCTTGGGCAACGCCTGCAAGTTCTCAGAACAAGGAACGATCACCGTACGGGTAAGGGCCGTAGAGCAAGACAGCGATAGTGTGTTAGTGCGTATCGAAGTCGAGGACGAGGGCATCGGCATCAGCCCCGATCAGCAGGCAATGCTGTTTGAAGCGTTCACTCAGGTGGATGGTTCCATGACCCGCAAGTACGGTGGTTCGGGTCTTGGCCTGATCATCTCGAAGCGACTCGCCAACCTGATGGGCGGCGATGTCGGTATGGTGAGCGAAGAAGGAAAGGGCAGCACTTTCTGGGTCGCTGTGCGGTTGAGGTATGTCTGTGCGGTTGAGGTATGTCAACGTTAGCGAAGTCGGGGTATAGCCGAGACTACTGCGGGTTTCCCGCTTTCCAAAGTACTGAAGCTACCGGGCGGCAGCTTTCCGAGTGCACCGCCCAACGGGTATGCCAATGTCAGCAGGCAACGCCCAGTCTGTAGTACTCATTCGACTTTGCCGATAGCCGAGACTCATACGAGTACCTTCGTCGGAACACGTTCTACTTCGGCTTTGCAGCGGTAACGGCCATTCGGATTTCATGCCTAAAGAATAGGACTCTTGCATCGTCGCGCTCAGAAAATGGGTTCGCAAGAGTCTGCTCCCCTGCCTATTGCAGCCGTTCAGTTCGGTGCGCCATTTGCGTCCAAGACTGGCGATGCCAAGCCAGAAAAGAAGCACCCGAGTGCAATAAATGCGGCACCTGGCGAGGAGTGATTCTTCCTTTGCTGAGTTTCGCTTGAGCCCTTGAGTCCGCAAGCGGCGGATTCTCAGCGCTAACTCGGCAAATACCTACTGGTGTGCCTTTAGTCGTGGCTAAAATCATCATTTCGCGCAATCAGCGACGAACTATTTGCGTTAACTGGTATGGGGCGGGCGAGAATACTTGGGATTGCGTCTTTGAATCCCTATTCTTGCCGTCCTTCGACTGACAGGGGGCAAGCATGCGGCGTTTTATGGGTCAAATCACAGCAATAATCCTCGCATCCTTCTTATTGTCAGGCGTAGCCATTGCGCAAGCGCCTGTCGCGCGTCCCACGGTCAGTGAGCGCCTTGCCGAAGCCGCTGCGGTTAACCGGCTTCGCATCAACCACATCGAGGGGCGCTTCT
>CAZAGR010000227.1:0-4783 GCA_964484585.1 uncultured Propionivibrio sp.
TGGCACTGCGATCAACGACCGGAACCGGCGACGTGCTGGCGCAGGCGGCCAACAACAGCACGCACACTGCAAGGAACGCATTTCGCGTCACCTGCGTCTCAACGCTTGATGCTGGCAAATTCACACCCATGCTCATTCGACCCCCGGCAGAAGCGGCACGAAACGAACTGCATCGTAACGCGACTCGACAAAACCGGTTTCTGTCCGCTCGACCAAACACAGAATCTGGTCACTACTGCCCAGCGGCAGAATCAAGCGTCCGCCGGGCGCCAGTTGTCCCAACAGCGCCGGCGGAATACCTGATGCGGCGGCGGCAAGGATGATCGTGTCGAACGGCGCGGCCTCGGGCAGGCCAACATTGCCGTCGGCATGCTTGAGCCGGATATGGCTGAGCTTGACCTGTTTCAGATTCTCACGGGCGCGAGCCAGCAGCGGAGCGATGCGTTCGACGGCAAATACCTGCTTCGACAGCACACCCAGAATTGCCGCCTGATAACCGCAACCAGCACCGACTTCGAGCGTCTTGCCCAACTCGCGCCCCTTGATCAACAGTTCGATCATGCGCGCCACGACATACGGCTGCGAAATGGTCTGAGAGAAACCTAGCGGCAACGCAGTGTCTTCGTAGGCACGATGCGCAAGCGCCGGCTCGATAAACACATGACGCGGCACCATTCCCATCGCGTGTAACACTCGTGGATCCGTCACACCCTGCTCACGGAGCCGATCGACCATGCGCGCGCGGGTGCGCTGCGAGGTCATGCCGCTACCGGCTGCCATGGCCTGGCTCATACCGTCATCCAGCTCGACACACTGGCCATCTGTGCCGAATGGGTCAAATCGATTTGCAGTGGCGTCACCGACACCCAGTCATTCTCGACAGCGTGGAAATCCGTACCCTCACCGGCATCCGCGGCAGGGCCGGCAGCGCCGATCCAATACACGGTTTCTCCGCGTGGCGTCTTGGTTTTCACCGCACTCTCCGATTTATGCCGGCGACCGAGGCGCGTCACTTTAGTGCCTCGCAAAGCGTCAAGCGGAACATCCGGCACATTGACATTCAACAAAACCGGCTCTGCAAACGGCTGCCGCGAAAAGCGTTCGACCAGATCGCGCGCTATCTTGCCCGCTGTTTCAAAGTGCTTGCCATCAAAACTCGCGAGCGAAATCGCGATCGACGGAATTCCCAGCAAGTAACCTTCCGTTGCGGCGGCTACCGTACCGGAATAAATCGTATCGTCGCCCATGTTCGGACCGAAATTGATTCCCGAAACGATGATGTCCGGGTGCTGTTCGAGCACGCCGGTAACTGCCAGATGAACGCAATCTGTCGGCGTTCCGGAGACATAGCCAAATCCGTTGGCCGCCCGCCGCAAATACAAGGGGCGATCGAGCGTCAGAGAGTTGCTCGCGCCGCTGCGATTGCGTTCGGGCGCAAACACCGTCAACTCGCCCAGACCCGTCAGTGCCTCAGCCAGTGCGGCAAGCCCCGGCGCAAAATAGCCGTCGTCATTGGAAAGCAGAATACGCATGGATTTTCGAATTGCCGGGAGGATCAGGGGGCGAAATTGCTGTCACCAACATTCTAAACGATGGTCATGCGCACTCAATGACACGAACACGCCGTCTTTTCGACTAGCATGAAGCCCATGCGCAAAGATTTTTTGGCCTCGGCACTCGACTTGCCCGTCCGTCAGTGGCAAATGCTGACCCAAACCGGCGACCTAATGAGTCATGTGGACCCATTTTGCAGCCGCGCTTTTTTAGGTACCGCCGAAAAAGTCGGCGCTGGCGGCACGACGTTAGGCTGGCAAGCGCAGCACCTGTGTCTGAGTGACGACAGCGGCGAGCCCGCGGCGCTGCTTCCGCTGTATCGCCGCGCCCATTCCTTCGGCGATTTTTCGCGCGATTGGGGCTGGCCTCCGGCCTGGGAACGTGCCGGCCTGCCGTACTATCCGAAGCTGGTCAGCGGGATTCCCTACACGCCCTCACCTGGGCCGCGCCTGCTGGTACGCCACGACCTGCCGCGTCGGCCTTGGGTCGATGCGCTGATTGGTGCGGCCAAGGAGGAGACCGCCCGATCAGGTGCATCATCCTGGCAATGCCTGTTTGTGGAGGACGACGACGTAGCCGCGCTGATCGATGCTGGACTGCTGATGCGACGCGGCGTTCAGTTCCACTGGCGCAACTCCGGCTATGCCGATTTCGACGACTTTCTCGCCAGCTTTACCGCCGAAAAACGCAAAAAACTCAAACGCGAACGGCGTGCCGTGCAGGAATCCGGATTGCAACTCGAAACCTTGCATGGTGATGAAATCAGCACCGAGCTCTGGGTCGATATTCACCGGCACTATCGCGACACATTTGAGCGTTACGGAAATCACCCCGCGTTTCCATTGGAGTTCTTCATCGAGGTCGGCGCACAATTAGGCCGGCAGTTGGTGATCTTTCTCGCTCGTGACCAAGGCAAGCTGATTGCCTCCTCAATTTGCTACCGCGATGACCGCGCGCTCTATGGCCGCCACTGGGGCGCGGACCGGCCGGTTCCCGGCTTGCATTTCGAACTCTGCTATTACCAGGGCATCGCCTACTGCATCGAAGCCGGCCTGCAGCGATTCGAGCCGGGCGCGCAGGGGGAACACAAACTGGCGCGGGGCTTTGAACCGGTGACCATCTGGTCAGGATTCTGGATCGCGGATCCGCGCATGCGCCGCGCCGTTGCCGACTTTGTCATCCGTGAAGACGAATCGATGCAGGAGTACGCGGCGGCTACCGCCGAGCATCTGCCGTTCAAGCAGGTGACTGTCAATTCGAGCGGCGACGAACCGACTTTGCAGATCTGAGTGCCTTGTCAGGCGGGTTTCAAACCACGCATGGTTTGCCGCATGAAACGAAGATCCTCCCAAGATTTGGCCTTCTCCGCCACGTTGCGCAGCAGATAGGCAGGATGATAAGTGATCACCAACGGTATCCCCTGCACGTCATGCACGCGGCCGCGCTCGGCGCTGATGGTGACTTCGCGCTGCAACAGAGCCTGCGCCGCGGAGCGACCGAGGGCCACGATCAATCGCGGGCGCAATAATTCGATCTGCCGGACCAGATGGGGTCTGCACGCTGCAAGCTCATCCGCGTGCGGCTTGCGATCTTCGGGCGGGCGACATTTCACCGCATCGGTGAAATACACGTCCTCGCCACGCCTGAGATCAATCGCCGCCACCATCTTGTCAAGCAGGTGGCCGGCCTCGCCGACAAAGGGCTGACCTCGTGCGTCCTCATCATCGCCCGGCGCTTCGCCGACAAAAAGCCAGTCCGCCTGCGAATCGCCGACGCCAACAACCGCCTGCTTGCGCTGCTCGCAAAGTCGGCACTGCCGACACGCCGAGACCGATGAATTCAAAACACTCCAGTCGCTGCCTGACTCCAATGCCAGCGGCGCGACATCAACCGAAGTGTGCCCGCGCAGCTTCCAAAGCGGACCCAAGCCAATCCGGTGCAAAGTTTGCTCACGCAAATCAGTCATAGTGCGAGTCGTCGTGCGAGTCATAGCATGTGCGCCATCACGATTGCATCCTCACGCCCCTCAGGCGTCGCATAGTAATCCTTCCGGCGACCGATTTCTGCGAAACCATGTCCCTTATAGAGCGCCAAAGCGGCGATATTGCCTTGCCTGACCTCCAACAGCATGCGCAACATCCCTCGCTGCCGCGCGACACCGAACAGATGCATCAACAGCACTCCACCCCGACCCTGACGCTGATAGTCAGGCAAAACACTGATATTGAGCAGGTGCACTTCATCGACAACGGTCATGGTGACCGAATAGCCCGTCATCAACCCGTGTTCCTGAAGCAAACAGGCGTCGTGCCCTGCGATCAAGGAGTCTGCGAACTGACCTCGCGTCCAGGGAAACAAATGGATCCTTGACTCGGCATCGACGACACTATCGAGGTGTGCCGGCGTCATTTGCACGAAGACCTGACTCATCTCACGCCGCCACGAGCAAAGCGTTCGGCCGTTGTCAGCGCAACCTTGTCCCGCACATAAACAGGCTGGGCAGCCGCGGCGCAAAGGCCCTCGCCACGGATAAGTCTGGGCGCCGCCAATCTAGCCACGGCGGCTGCAGTTGGATAAACATCAGCGCACACCGTGACGAGATCCGGCTTGCGCGCGCACAACAATTCGCCGTAGTTGGCGAACCCGTCACCGACGCCGGCACCGCCTGAAAAAGTCGGCGCCGGGGCCACGGCGGGAGGAACGCACATCGGTGCCATCAATTCATCGACCTGAGCTTCATCGCTCACTGCGTAGGCAGCGCAATAAACCTCGTTCATTCGCGCATCGAGGCAGACCCAGACCTGACGCTCGCTGTGATGTTCGAACGATCCCAGCGCCAATGCTTGCAGGGTCGACACGGCTATCACGGGTATATCGAGGCCAAAGGCCAGTCCTTGAGTAACACCACATGCCAAACGCAGCCCGGTGAAACCACCTGGGCCCGCGCCAAAGGCGATCCCATCTAATTGCACCAGTGAAATTCCGGCCTCGGCAAGCAACTCATTCACCCAGGGCAACAAGCGATCCGAGCCGCTGTTCGGCAGATCTTCACTACGTTCGATCAACGTACCATCCTGCCACAACGCCACCGAGAGCCGGCGCGTGGCAGTTTCAAAAGCTAAAAGTCGCACGATGATTTACGAAAAAATTCATTGAGTCCACCCCTCAAAATCGAGCGTAGCTAGCCATTCAATAACCCGCCCCTGCCACCCCGCGCAGCGGAATCCAG
>CAZAGR010000228.1:0-4781 GCA_964484585.1 uncultured Propionivibrio sp.
GGATTTAAACGTCAAAACCGATTGCTCAGACTCATACCTGGATTGGAATGTACTGTCATCCAACTCGGTCTGACTGAATCCTGCCGCCAGCCGTGCACTCGCGTTAAGTGGCTTCTGGGGCCAAGGTGCGCGGTATTCCCTGATCAACCGCTGGTAAGTTTCTTCGGGTTCGCGCCCGGCCGCAGCGCAAAGCAAACGAAACCAGTAATCACCTAACGCAACATGACCTTCTTCATCATTAAGAATGATAGCCAGAATTTTCGTCGCTTCATGATCACCGACGGCCGCCAGCTTTCGCTGTATCGGCGGCGTCGCATCAAGTCCTCGGGCCTCAAGCAATCGCGGGACAAGCGCCATGCGCGTCAGGCAGTCGTTTGCAGTTTTCTCGGCCATTTCCCACAAACTGTCATGCACTGGAAAATCACCATAGTCAAACCCGAGGGTGCGCAGGTGCGCCTGCAACAAGCCAAAATGTCGCGCCTCATCAATCGCAACGTTGAACCAATCGTCGTAATATTTTTCCGGCATTCCGCCAAACCGCAGCGCATGATCGAGTGCAAGGTCGATCGCCGAATACTCTATATGCGCGACCGCATGAATCAAGGCCCCTCGTGAGGCAAGGTCATCAAGACCTTTGCGCGAAGGAAGTTGTCGGGGTGCAACCCGCACCGGCCGTAAGGGAACCCCGCGACTAACCACCCTTTTTGGGGTCGGCAACGGAAGGGGGTGCTTATCCTGAAAAGTCGGCGCTGGCGACACGGCGACAGCCTGTTTCAGCAGCGCGATGGCTCCGATCTTGCCATCGATTGAATCCGCCGCCAAAGCGAGCGCCGCGGCTTCAAATGTGTGCATTTACCGTCACGGCCAGCGGATCAATGCAAGGTACGTGGCATTGACAACACAAACTCAGGGACAACGGCATCAAACTGGACGCCATCCTCAGCGGTCATTTGGTAACGACCTTTCATCGTCCCGAAGGGCGTTTCCAAAATACATCCGCTCGTGTATTCAAACTTCTCCCCAGGCGCCAACAGCGGCTGCTTCCCAACCACACCCAATCCGCGAACCTCCTGTACATCATGCTCGGCATCCTCAATAAGCCAATGCCGAGAGATCAACTGGGCCGACACATTGCCCGAATTGACCAGTGTTATTGTGTAAGCGAATACAAATCGCCCCAACAACAGGTCAGATTGATCAGGTAAGAAGTCTGTTCTTACCGACACGTCTATACAGTACTTGTTTTGCGCTCGCATGGGTGAGCATTGAACTCGATTTTCCAGGCTGCCACAAGAACTTGAAGCTCAACTTGAAGCTCAACTTGAAGCACAAGGACGGGGCTGATCCAGGCCAGCTGAGGAATTCACTATTCTTGACCGGCATGGCTGATTCCTGCGACACTGACGGTATGCGATCGATTCCTCAGCGCCGTTGGCATTCTGCAGATCATGACCGATAGAACAGGCTCAGTAAATGAACAGGGGTTCATTGCGCGCCTGCGGACTGCCGGCATACTCGCGACTGACAGCGAAGAGCAAAAGCTAAACAAATCCTTGCTGATGCTGGCGACCGGACTGGTCAGCATTACAACAATGCTGTGGGTCGGCATCTATTCGTACCTTGGCCCCCACTTCTCATCCAATTGGCCACTGCTGTTTGAAGCGCTCTTGGTGGGCAATATGTTGCTCTACATCAAGACGCTGAACTTCGACTTTTTCCGCATCACCCAACTCGGAATGATGCTGTTCCTGCCCTTCGTCGCCCAGTGGGCCGTTGGAAATTTCATCAGTTCCAGCGGTATTGTTCTATGGGGTTTGCTTGGGCCAATCGGTGCGCTGCTGTGTTTTGGTGTCGGCGAGTCACTGGGGTGGTTCATTGCGTGGGTCGTGCTGACTGCGCTCACGGGTGTAGTCGACTACTACCTTGCTGACGCCTCATTGACGCCAAAATTCAGTGTGCCCATCCGGACCAGTGTCGCCTTTTTTGCGCTCAACTTTATTGCCGTGGCAGCAATCATTTACCTTTTGCTGCGTCACTCGATCATTGCCAAACGCAGCACTCAAGACCGTTTGGAGGCAGCTCACGGAATGCTGCAGGTGGAACAGGATCGTTCCGAACGACTGCTCCTCAACATACTTCCCCGTCCCATTGCGGAACGCCTGAAGAATTCCGAACAAACCATTGCCGATGGATTTGCCGATGTCAGCGTGATGTTTGCCGATATCGTCAACTTCACACAAGTCGCTGCCAACATGGCACCTTCGCAAGTATTCAGCATGCTCAACAGAATCTTTTCTGCTTTCGACGAACTGGCAGAGCATTATCAGCTCGAGAAGATCAAGACGATTGGGGATGCCTACATGATCGCCGGCGGGTTGAACCCCGGCGAAACCGAGTACTCCGCAGGTATCGCCGACATGGCACTGGCAATGCGCGATCTGCTCAAGCGCGATTTCTCGGTCAATGCATCGCAACTTGAAGTTCGCATCGGGATCGGCACTGGTCCCATAGTGGCGGGCGTAGTTGGCAAGAAGAAATTCATTTACGATCTTTGGGGCGATACTGTCAATATTGCCAGCCGGATCACTTCGGAAGGCGTGCCGGGCATGATCCAGTGTGACACGATGACCTACCATCGCCTGCGCAACAGCTTTGACTTCCACGAGCCGCAAACCATCTATCTCAAAGGCAAGGGAAACATGACGGTCTATCGACTGATAGGCCGAAAGTCAGCTGCGGAAATGGCACTGGCCGAGGCTTAGGTCAGCTTAGGTGGGCTTAGGCGTTACGTGCTACGCCGACGAAGGTGCCAGTCTGAAACATACCTTGCCTTGCTGTCTTTCCTCCAAGCTCAAGCGGTAAGACAACAATTGCGCTTGCCGAGCGGCTTGGTACAAGCCGATACCCAGCCCGTCTTCGGATCGCACCGGACCTTGCAACAGACGTCCCGCAATCGCAGGATCGACTGCGCTACCGTCGTCGGAAACTGTCAGGTTGCAGCCGTCTGTGCTCGTCGCGTTGAGGATCACGCTGACCTCCAACCCAGGCTCGCGCTGACGTTTGGTAGCGGCATTTGAAAGCAAATTGTCCAGCACGGAGGAAAATAGCGTCGCGGGCAACATCGCTGCACTCGTTCCAGGCACAAATCGGAAATCAATCCATGAGCTCTGCTCATAACGCCGTGCCGACTCCTGCCACCACTCGTTCGAGCGGACAAGTACGTCATCGGCGCCATCGCGACGCACGCGCAGCTTATCCAGGGACGTTGCCAGACGCATGGAAATGATTGGTAACTGGCGGCGGAGCAGCGCGCGGTAGGCCGTCGAATCATCCGCGCCAGGCTCCTCTGCAGCATGACAAAGCAGCTGCAAAGTCTGCAAAATATTCTTGATGTCATGCGTCAAGCGCGCTCCTGTCTCATGCACCGCCTGCATGTAGGACAGTTCCTTCAAGCGTTTCGCGCGTTTTTTGTCCGCGTGAAACTCGCCGAGCAATTGAGCGAGCAAGTTGAAATGCCAGATCAACGAAGGCGGCAGCGGATAACGGGTAAAGATCGTAAGGCCTATCTCCTGGTGCTTGAATTCGGTCGATGTGCCGATCAGATTGCCGTAGGCGCCTGCCTTATCGATCGTAACCCACGATATTCCATTCACCCACAGCAACTCCTTGCGCATTGCTTCACAAGCTTTTGCGACAAACGCCTCAGGTTCGAGTTCCTCAAGCGCCAGTTCAGCTAACGAATGTAACCAGCGTTCTGCAGGCAAGGCGGCAGACAGAATGTAACGCGAGAAAATATTTCCCCAACCCGAGAACCCGGCATGCGGACTCCAACTCCAACCCAGCAGCAAGAGGACCCCTCCCAAAACGACAAGGGATTGCAGCAGAGCATTGGCGTAATCAATTTTCGTCAGCAGCATCAAGGCGAGGCTGCCAAGAACCAGAACCGCGAGCAGCAAGAAGACGAAAACGCTGTTTATAAAATCAACAAGCTCGGTTGCCTGATCAACCGGCTCGGACTGGGGGAGGAACATCATGATCAAGAGCAACAAAGGCATTCCGACGCGCGCGGTCGAAACCAGAATCGCCGGCAGACTAGCGGTCGGTAATGCGAGTGGCGTTGCCAGCAATAACAGGCTTGCCACGAGAAAACCCAACGCCAGCAGGTGAAACAGGCGCATCCGCGGCGCGGCCGACAAGAGCACCTTGCCGCCAACAATTCCCGCCAGCATCATGATCCACAACATGAGCAACCAGCCATTAAGGGCAAAGGTCGCTAGCAAGGCCCCCAACGTCAAGGCAGTCAATGCGAGCGAGGACAGCCGCTGGTGGCCCTCCACCAGCGGCTGCCAGAGTATGAAGAGCCCAAGATGCCCGATGAAGAATGCGTGCGCCATCCCACTCTGCAATGGCTGCAACAGGAGAAGATAGAGCAGAACCAGCAGCGCCAACAAAATCCGAGCCCGCCACGCCGGCAAGCGGGCAAGCAAACGCGCTCCGAGGCGCGAGGTCATGACCTCAAGAGGTACCGCATATCCATCGTTTGATTGTAGCGTCAGATCCCCAACAGTCCGGAATCGAAACTGACCATCATTCTGTCCAGTTTCTGACAGTCGCTTGCAATATGGACTAATTTTCGTCAATTAGTTTTTATATCACCATGATTTATATTGTTATATTAAATATGGCATGAGTCATGCTTAATATGCAGTGCCATATTACTTTAGATAGAGGAAAATCATGCGCCACAAACAGTCAGGCTTTACCTTGGTTGAAATCGCCAT
>CAZAGR010000229.1:0-4769 GCA_964484585.1 uncultured Propionivibrio sp.
TTTTGGTTTACCGCACAGTTCGAAATGGCTGCCGTCACTATAGATGCGAAGTCGCCGCAAGCGATTCCTGCAGGGACGCACAGCGCTGGCGGTGGCGGCACGGCGATAGATGTTGCCGCACCGCCACTGACGCCCGCGCTGCGCATTCTGTTGGTCGAAGACAATCTTATCAACCGCAAAGTGATGTCGGGCATGCTCAAGCGACTCGGTGCCGGCGAACCCGTTGTGGCCGGTGACGGGCAGGAAGCGGTGGAGTTGGCGACACGTGAATCCTTTGATCTGATTTTGATGGATACGCAGATGCCGGTCATGGACGGGCTGGAGGCGACGCGTCGTCTGCGTGCCGCCGGGCTTGCCGTGCCGATCATCGGCGTTTCTGCTGGTGCGCTTGAAGAGGAACGGCAGGCGGCACTGGATGCCGGTGTCGACGATTACCTGTTGAAACCGGTCAATTTGCAGGCGCTTGGCGCCGTGATTGCGCGAGCGTTGGCGACGACGAAGGAAATTTCGCCATGAGTGCCGCAGTGCGCTGGTTCCTCCTCAATTCCGCCATCGCACTGGCCTACTTTGTGTTTGGCAAAATCGGGCTGGCGATGGCCTTGCCGCCCGGCTACGTCTCCGCCATCTGGCCCGCGGCGGGTTTTGCCCTTGCCGTGGCTGTGGTGTATGGTGGGTCGCGTGTCTGGTGCGGAATACTGGTCGGTTCGGCGCTGACCAACGCTACCGTCACGGGGGACTTCAACCTCAACACCGTTGCTCTTGGCATTGCCTGCGGTTCGACCTTGCAAGGCTTAGTCGGCGCCGCATGGTTGCGCCGGCGGATTCCCGATCTGATTTTTGACCGACCTGAACGCCTGATGCAGTTTTTCATCGTTGGTGTGATCTCGTGTCTTGTCGCTGCCAGCGTAGGCAATCTGGTGCTGCTGATGCACGGCTTTACCACGATGGAACAGGTGCCGCAGAGCTTCGTTACCTGGTGGCTGGGCGATGCCTTTGGCGTACAGATATTTGTTCCATTGACATTGCTGGCGCTTGGCCCGAACGCACACTGGAAACGCCACCGCCTGTCGGTCGGTTTGCCTTTGTTGGCCGCATTTTCGCTTTGTGGAGTGATTTATGTTTTCGTCAAGAATGCCGACGAACGGCAATTGATGCGCACATTTGCCGCCATGACCGAGCCGTTCTTGTATGAAATTCGTTCACTCGATCGCAATAACGGCCAGGCGCTACGACAGCTTGCCGCGTCGTATCGCGTGCGCGCTGAAACGCCCGGCCCCGAATTTGTTGTGCTGGCAGATGAGCTGCGAAAAAAACTGCCCGCTTTTCGCGCGATTTCCTGGGCACCGGTTCTTGATGCCGCCGGGCAGGCGAACTACCCTCAGCTTGCTGCACGGGCAGGTAGCCTGGCGACCCTGATCAGACGTCCTCCAGGTTTTGCCCCAAGCGCCGACGGATTAGCCGCACCTGTGACCCTGGTTGCTCCGCTGGCAGGCAATGAAGCTGCCCTGGGGCTTGATTTACTTGGTGAAGCAGAGCGCTCGATTGCCTTGCGCTATGCCATCGAAACCGGTGATTTGGCGGTCACCAAGCCGTTACGTCTGGCTCAGGACCCTGATGGTCCGGGGGGGCTGTTATTCGCGGGGCCGATCAGTTCTGCGGGGCGGGCGAGTGTGCTTACGGCAGTGATTGACCTGCGGTTGGCGGACACGCTGCTGGGAAAGCTTGGCGGTGTCGTGTGGGAACTGAGGGAGGTTCTCCCGGGCAGCGATCAAGTGCTGTGGCAGAGCAAAAAAGTGAACATGCCCGTTTTTGAGGCCGAGAGCCACATCAATCGCGCCGGTGTGTATAAGCAACAACATGTGAGTCTGGGCGGGCGTGAGTGGCGCATGGTTCTGTATCGGCCGCATTCAGAGTTTGTGCGGGAGGCGAGCGTCGCGTCCATGCTGGTTCTGTTCCTGGCGCTGTTTTCGTGCGGCGTGTTTTCCAGCATGGTGTTGATCATTAGCGGTGACCGCGAACGTGTCGCCGCCTTGGTGGCGGAACAGACGGCGGCGCTCAATGCGGAAATTGCCGAGCGGAAAAATTACGAAATAGCCCTCGAGAGTGCCAAACAATCTGCCGAAGCGGCCAACATCGCCAAGAGCCAGTTTCTGGCCACCATGTCGCATGAGATCCGGACCCCGATGAACGGTATCCTGGGCATGGCGCAATTGCTCATGATGGACGACATCGATGCCGATGAGCGCAAGAGTTTCGTACGCACCATTCTTGGTTCGGGCAAATCTCTGCTGACCATACTCAACGATATTCTGGACCTTTCCAAGATCGAAGCCGGCAAGCTTGAACTTGAGCTGAGCACCTTTGATCCAGCGGCGCTGCTTGATGAAATTGCATCGTTGTTCCGCGAGGCTGCGCAGAAAAAAGGCCTGCTGCTGGTGGCTTACCCGACACTCGATCGTGCCCGTTATCTGGGCGACCCCTTGCGCCTGCGGCAGATGATTTCCAACTATGTCGGCAATGCGATCAAGTTCTCGGAACATGGCACGATTACGTTGCATTTACGAGAGCTTGAAGGCGCTGCGGATGCCCCGCAATCACTGCTTGAATTCGCTGTCACTGATCAAGGAATTGGAATCCCTCAGGACAAACTGGACGTCTTGTTTGCGCCCTTTGTCCAGGTGGACGGCTCGGCCACGCGCCGGTTCGGTGGCACCGGTCTGGGATTGTCGATTGTACGGCGCCTGGCGCAGCAGATGGGGGGCGATGTCGGCGTCGAGAGTCGCGCCGGCGAAGGCTCGCGTTTCTGGTTTCGTATCCTCGTTGAACGTGTCTCGCTGGCAGCCGAGGCCCGTCGTGTGTCGCGTGGACCGATCGCTGGAGCGGTCATTGAGGCGGCTGCGGGGCCGACGAGTGCCGATTGGGTGCTGGTCGTCGAGGACAATGCGACCAATCGCATGGTAGTGACATCGATGCTTGCCCGACTAGCGGTGAATGCGCGCTGTGCAGAAAACGGTCAAGAGGCTCTTCATTTGCTGGCGGCCAATCGCACGGAGCCGAGTGCTGCGCCACCGCGTTTGATTCTGATGGACTGCCAGATGCCTGTACTGGACGGTTTTGCCACCACGCGGGAAATTCGGCGCCATGAGGCCGAGCACGACTTGCCGCATCAGCGTATCGTGGCGCTGACTGCGGGCGCGTTCGATGATGACCGGCAACACTGTATTGAAGCGGGTATGGATGATTTTCTCGCCAAACCGCTGGTGTTTGAGGATCTCGCCAGAATTCTGCGCGACCCGGGCGCGGCGACACCGCCCGATCCGAGTTGAAACAAAGACGGTTGTGATTTAGTGATCTACCAAGGGAGTCAGGAAATGGCAATGAAAATCAGGGTCAGCAGGGCAATCATCGCAGTGTGCGCGTTGTGGGTAAGCGGAACTCAGGCGGCCGATCCACCGGCAGCGCCCGTGGCAACGGCCGGCGCGGTCAAGATCGATGACAGCAGTTTTCGTTGCATTCGCCAAATGACACCGGTACGACATTTTTATGTGGACAATCTGCTCGGCAACACGGCCGGCACGCTCGCGGCAGCCAATGCGCCGAAGGGCGCCATCTACCCGGCGGGCTCGGTCGTCCAACTGGTTCCCACCGAAGTCATGGTCAAGCGTGAGCAGGGTTTTAGCCCGGCCACTGGCGACTGGGAATTTTTTGAGCTGGAGGTCAACGAGCGGGGTTCAAAAATCGGCAAGCGCGGTTTTGCGGAAGTCAATAATCGCTTCGGCAAGAATTGTTTTGCCTGTCATGTGCCGGCCCGCGAGCCGTGGGATTTCGTCTGCGAAAGCAGTCACGGCTGCGAGCCGATTCCCATCGATCACGCGATGACCGGAGCACTGCAACGCTCCGACCCGCGCTGCGGTCCGGCGGCTCTGCAGGATGGTGACAGCATGGCGCTGTGGAAACTGCGCGCCATGGTAGTCATTGGCGGAGCGATCAACTGGGCAAAGAGTTTGTTCTAACGCAGGGCCATCGAAACAGGGAAATGCTGAAAGGCTAAAGGCTCACTCGAACTGCGTATCCAGCCCCGCTTCGGCCAGTTCCGCTGCGCGCAGGACTGCGCGGGCTTTGTTCAGGGTTTCCTGCCATTCGGCATCGGGATCGGAGTCGGCGACGATACCGGCTCCTGCCTGGACGTGAATCTGACCGTCCTTGATTACCGCAGTGCGGATCGCGATGGCCAGATCCATGTCGCCATTGAAACCCAGATAGCCCACGCTGCCGGCGTAAATTCCGCGTTTGGTGGGTTCCAGTTCGTCAATGATTTCCATCGCCCGTACTTTGGGCGCACCGGATACGGTGCCGGCGGGGAATGTGGCCTTGAGGACCGATAGCGGACCTTCATCGTCGCGCAGGGCCGCTTCAACATTGGAGACGATGTGCATCACGTGCGAGTAGCGCTCGATGATGAACTGGTCGGTGATTTTTATGCTCCCCGTCTTGGCGACGCGGCCGATGTCGTTGCGGCCGAGGTCAAGCAGCATCAGGTGTTCGGCGCATTCCTTCGGGTCGGCCAGCAGTTCGGCGGCCAGCGCTTCGTCTTCCGCGGCGGTGGCACCGCGCTTGCGCGTGCCGGCGATCGGCCGTACCGTAACTCGGCGTTGTTTCTTGCCACCAACATCTTCATCATCCAGTCGCACGAGGATCTCGGGTGATGCGCCGACGACATGGAAGTCGCCGAAGTTGAAAAAGATCATGTAGGGCGACGGGTTCAGCGT
>CAZAGR010000230.1:0-4763 GCA_964484585.1 uncultured Propionivibrio sp.
CAAGTCATCCAATTCGACCCCGCTTCAGGCTCATACCTGAATTGGAAAATACTGCTAGCCCTCCCTCGTCATCCCTTGCGCTCCCTTACTCCGTCCGCAAGGCCTCAACGGGATTCAACTGCGCGGCGCGTCGAGCTGGAAGCACGCCGGCCAGCAAGCCGATGACCATCGCCAGCAATTCCGCCAGAAAAACAAAACTAAGCGGCGTATGCACGGGAAGCGCTGGCACGAATAGCCGGATGCCCTGGGCCAGTCCAATACCCAACAGAAGCCCCATGACACCGCCAATCGCGGCCAACGCAACCGCCTCACCAAGGAACAGACCCAGCACCGTACGCCGACGCGCGCCCAAGGCGACCAGCAATCCGATCTCATTGGTACGTTCGGTCACTGCGATGGTCATGACGGTCACGATACCGACCGCGCCAACCAACAAAGATATTCCGCCCAAAGCGCCGACCGCCATTGTGAGCACGTCCAGAATTCCAGACAAGGTGGCGAGCATTTCCTCCTGGCTGATGAGGGTGAAATCCTCGCGCCCGTGCCGCGCTTTCATGAGTTCGGTAATGGACGCGACAACACGCGCCGTATTGGCTCCCTCAGCTGCCGCCACATTGATCTCGTTCAGCCCATCCCGATTGAAGAGTTCCATCGCACGTTCAGCGGGAACAAAGGCGGTATCGTCAAGATCAATGCCGAGAAACTGACCCTTGGATTCCATCACTCCGATGACCCGAAACTGCATGCCGCCGATGCGCACGCGGCCGCCCAGTGCATTCTCTACGCCGAACAGTTCGGACTTGAGCTTTGGGCCCAACACCACCATATTTCGAGCGCCCGATGCGTTGTCGTGCGGGAGAAACTGCCCGCTGCGCACCTGCATCTTGAACACCTTGGGCATATCCGCACCAACACCATAAACAGACACGCGACGCGTACGCCCGTTCGCATCAACCTCAGCGTTGCCGAACAGGTTGGGCGTCACGCCCACCACGTTCGGCAGTCGCGCCAATGCCGCTACGTCGTCCATTGAGAGCGGTCTGGCGCTGCTCGGCAAGCCAACCACCGGCACGCCGCCGGTTTTTGTCCGCCCCGGATGGATGCCGATCACGTTGGTGCCAAACTGCGTAAACTCGCCGAGCACAAACCGATTGATACCTTCACCAATGGAGGTCAGCAGAATCACTGCGGCGATTCCAACCGCAATTCCAAGCAGGGTGAGAAAGCTGCGCAGACGCTGTCCGGTGATGGCACGCAGGGCTAGAGTGAGCGCGTCAGTTATCTGCATATCATTCTAAAAACCCTTTTAGCCACGGGGGACACGGGAGCTCGGGGAAAACCAGAACAAAGCCACGTCTTTGAATTCCCCGCCCCTCGAGTTCCTCGAACTCCCCGTGTCCCCCGTGGCAAATGCTTTCCCGGTTCATTGCTTCCTCAATGCTTCATCAGCGCCTGAACAGGATCCATCCGCGCCGCGTTCCGGGCGGGCAGGATGCCGAACAGCAAACCGGTACCGAGCGAGGTTGCCAGCGCGGCGATCACTGCCCAGTTCGGGGGATACGCGGGAAATACCGGATAGAGGGTGCGAATTACCAGCGCCGCAAACTGCCCGAGCCCGTAGCCCAGCACCGCACCAACGACCGAAAGCATTGCTGCCTCGGCAAGGAAAGCGCGACGAATGGTTTCACTGCGCGCTCCCAGCGCCTTGAGCAAACCAATCTCGCCCGTACGCTGCGTCACCGCCACCAGCATTACGTTCATCACCAGAATGCCGGCCACCGCCAGACTGATTGCGGCGATACCGGCGACACCCGCGGTGAGTGCGCGCAACAGGCGGTCAAAGGTCGCAAGCACGGCATCCTGGGTGATTACGGTGACGTCTTCTTCGTCGCCATGCCGTGCCTTGAGCAACGCCGAAACGTCGCGCTTGGCCGGCTCGATGTGGTCGCGACTGCGCGCCTCGATCAGGATGCGAAACAAGGTATTTGAATTGAACATCGCCTGAGCGAACGCCACCGGCACAAACACCAGTTCGTCAGTATTCATGCCCAGGCCTTGCCCGGAGGCGGCAATCACGCCGATCACTCGGACACGGCGGTCGCCTAGTCGAATAAATTGCCCGAGCGCCGGTTCGCTGCCAAATATCTCCGTGCGGATCTTGGTCCCGATTACGGCCACCGGCAGCGCACGGTTCCAGTCCTCGTCAGGCAGAAATACCCCCTGCGACATTTTGAAATTGCGCACGTCCAGATAGGAAGATGCCGTTCCCGCCACCATCACTTCGCGCAAACGGCCGCCGAAGCTGATCTCGGACGTTCCCACGACGAGAGGCGCAATCCGCCGCACCGCGGGTGTCCGCAGCAATGCAGTCGCATCATCGATGGTCAAATCCCGCGGAGTGCGGGTCACCGCATTCGCCGGATTAAAGCCACCGGTTGCAGTGCGCCCCGGCAGGACAATCACTAGGTTGCTGCCCAGCGAAGAAAACTGCCCCACCACATAGCGCCGCGCGCCATCACCCAATGCCGTCAGCACCACCACAGCAGCCACCCCGATGGCCATGGCCAGCACAGACAGCGACGTGCGCAGCGGATAGCCCGTAGCAGCGTCGCGGGCAAAACGCAGGATGTCAGGCGATCGCACGGGCCTGAATTCTTCTGATCACGGGGAGGGCCAAAAAAATTGAATTTGCAGCGTGCTCCCCTTTTTCCCCTTGGAGAACTGAGTTTTTTACTTTCATTTGCTCCGATCCTGCACCAGCTTGCCATCTTCCATCGAGACCTGACGCCCGGCGCGGGCACCCAGTACTTGATCGTGGGTGACCACAATCAAGGTCATTCCGGCCGCGTTCAAGTCCTCCAGCAAATGCATGACATCCTCGCCGGTGGCGCGATCAAGGTTGCCGGTCGGCTCGTCGGCCAGCAGAACCGCGGGCTGCATAATGGTAGCGCGTGCAATCGCGACCCGCTGACGTTGCCCTCCGGAAAGCTGGTCGGGTCGATGTTCGGCGCGTTGGTCGAGGCCGAAGTTCTTGAGCGCAGTGTTCACGCGGCGGCTGCGCTCGGCGGCCGGAATTCCCGCCAGCATCATCGGCAGCGCGATATTTTCTGCCGCCGTCAGGCGCGGTACCAGATGAAAACTCTGAAACACGAAACCGATCCGCTGACTGCGTACCTGCGCTTGCTCATCGCTCGAAAGCGTTGTCACGTCGCGCCCTTCCAGACGATAGATACCCGCATCCGGATGATCGAGCAGGCCGAGCAAATTCAGCAACGTGGACTTGCCGGATCCCGACGGACCCATGATTGCCACGTATTCACCGGCACTGATTGAAAGGTCAAGCCGCGATAAAGCGTGCACCGCGCTATCGCCAAGATGAAAGACGCGCTCGATTCCGGCAAGCTCGATCAGCGCCACGGACGGTCCACGCTCACGGCCCGAAGCCCGCCAGGCGGGCGAACCACTGTAACCCCTTTCCGCAGGAAAGGGGCCGGGGGATAGGTCGTCACTTTGCCAACGGCGGGGGCACCGCCTCCGCCGTTGCGCTAGCGCCGACTTTTACGCCCTCTCGTTCGAGCGACATCACGATCGCGTCGCCCTCGCTCAGTCCCTCGACGATCTCCGTGTACTCCCAGTTGCTCAAGCCAGTGCGAACTTTTCGCTCGGCAAGCGTACCTTCCGCTAACACCATCACCCGACTGCCTTCAATTAACGCTGCAGTCGGAATACGTAGCACCTTGGCGCGAGAATCCAGAAGAATTTCGACGTCGGCGCTGTAGCCGACCAACAGCGCGCTCGTTGGCACCTCGGTAAAGCTAACCTCGACGTCAACCGTTCGCGCCTGCTTTTCAAGAGCAAAAACATAAGGTGCAACCCGCTTGACCACGCCGGCGAAACTCTGCTTGGGCAAAGCATCCAGACTGACTCGCACCGGCAAACCGGGCTTTACTTTCGGTGCGTCGACCTCATCCATCGGTGCCTTGACATAGAGGCAGGACTCGTCGATCAAGTCAATCGCCGGCGGCATCGACACGCCGGACGGCGACGGCGTAGAAAACTCGCCCAATTCGCCAACAATCTTTGCCACAGTTCCAGCAAACGGCGCGTACAAAGCGGTCCGCCCCTGCTCAACCTTAGTCACAGTGACCCGCGCCTGCGCACCAACCACCTCGGCGCGCGCCGTATTACACGCCGCCCGGCGAAAATCGGCATCTGTTTTCGCCGCATCCTCACGCGCCTCCGAAACAAATCCCTTGATGCGCAGAGCCGTTTGGCGCTCTGCCTCGCGACCAGCACTTGCCGCCATCGCACAGACCTCCTTCACCCGCTGCTCAGATGTGGACCGTTGAGCCTCTGCTAAGGCCTGCTGCGCCTTCTGATCGTCATTCCAGAGCTTCATCAACAACTGCCCCTTCTTGACCTTGTCGCCCTCCTTCACTCCCAGAAATTCAATCCGCCCACCCATGATGGTCGACAGCTTGGTGCGCTGACACGCTTCGACCGTTCCGGCGCGCGTATTTACGACGCTGGACACGACATCCCCGCGTTCTAACGCTTTGAGCACGACGACCACCGGTTTGGAACGTGTCAGCCAGAGTGCTGCGGCGGCAAAAGTGGCCAACGCAAGCAAAAATAACAATACGCGACGTATTCCGACTGAAAGTTGAATTCTCATGCGCTGATTATGCCGTGTTTGCTATGATCCCTTCCTCTCCAACGGTTTAATCGATACGAATTTGCGAATGGTCAATATTTACGGAATA
>CAZAGR010000231.1:0-4732 GCA_964484585.1 uncultured Propionivibrio sp.
CCCTTAAGCGGCGCAGCCCCTTGAAGTCGGCGGTGGTCACCGTGGCCGCTGCTTTGACTTCGATGCCGATGACCGCCCGCAGCGGCGATTCGAGGACGAAATCAACTTCCACTTGGTCCTTGTCGCGGTAGTGGCTGATAAACCAGCGTTCGACCGCGAGATTGACGATCTTGAGCAGTTCACCGAATACCCAGCTTTCGAGAATGGCACCAAAGCGGCTGCGATCCTGCTGCAACCAGTCTGCATTGGCACGCACCAGAGCCGCTTGCAGACCCGCATCGAGAAAGTGAATTTTGGGAGTCTTGATCAGGCGCGTAAGCTCGTTGCGGCTCCAGGCCGGCAGGCGCCTAACCAGATAGAGCTTTTCGAGAATACCGATGTATTTTTCTGCGGTATGAACATTGAGCCCGATTTGGCCGCCAATTTGGCTCAGGTTCAGCAATTGGCCGGATAGCGTGGCCAGGATTGCCATCAATTGTGGGATTCGCGTGGCTTCGTCGATAGTAGCGATGTCGCGGATGTCGCGTTCCACCAGGGTCGTCAGGTAGGCTTGCGCCCACGCTTGTCGCCGTCGCGCGGTCGCGCGGCTGCGCATTTCCGGATAGCCACCGGCCAGGATATGTTCGATTAATGCAGCTCCAACGCCGGGCATCGTTATCGCTGTCTGGACCGGCCAATCGTGCGTTTGCGCCCGTTCGAGAAAATCGGTCTGCCGCCCCGCCAGTTCCGCATTTGATAATGGAAGCAAGGCGTGCACCTCGATGCGTCCCGCCAAGCTGTCGGCGACGTTCGGCAGGCTCATCACATTGGCCGATCCTGTCAGTAGGAAACGACCCGGACGACGGTCGTTGTCGATCGAGAGCTTCAGTGCGAGAAGCAGTTCCGGTGCCCGCTGGATTTCGTCAATGATGGCGCAATCAAGTTGGCGGACGAAGGCTTGCGGATCAGTTCGCGCCGCCGCTAACCTTGTGGCATCGTCCAGCGAAATGTAGGGCAGATTTTCGTTGTACTGGCGTACCAGGGTGGTCTTGCCCGATTGGCGTGGGCCATTAACGAGCACCGCCGGGGTATCGGCCATCGCTTCTTGCAAAATGGACCCAAGATGTCGATGAATAAAGGGAGGCGATGACATGACTGATGTACCGTCTGATCTGCACTAATGGCGCGTCTATTATGCGCCAATAAAGCGGCCGTTGTGCATTGGCCTGGTCCGGAGGCATGGGCGGATTCGTGTTGCTCGATTTATAATGGTGTTACTATGGTGTCACCAGTATTCGAGGAGTTTAAGTCGTGAGCACTACATCCCTCAAACTTAATGACGCACTCAAGCAGCGTGCCGCTGCTGCGGCTCAGTTGAATGGGCTTACACCGCACGCATTTATGGTTCAGGCGATTGAGTTGGCGACGCAAGCTTCTGAGCATCGAGCCAGTTTTATCTCGGAAGCCAAGGTTGCTCGTGAGAATATGCGATCAACGGGTAAAGGTTACGATGCAGATGAAGTCCATACTTACTTGAAGGCTCGTGTTGCAGGCCAGGACGTCGTAAAGCCGAGACCAAAATCTTGGCGAAAATAAGTTACTCGGATAATGCACTGGCGGATCTTGACCGTCTGACGGATTTTTTGCTGGAAAGTGATGTGCAAGCGGCTTTCGAGACCATTGATTTGATTGCTGATGCGGTCTCAATCCTCAAGCGGCATCCATTGATTGGTCGTCCTGTCGTGGATGATTTACGGGAACTGGTGATATCGCGCGGGCGCACGGGATATGTTGCGTTTTACAGCTATGAAGAGAGTGTGGATCGCGTGCTGGTTCTAGCCATACGGCACCAGCGTGAGGCCGGATACTGGGGGCAGGAGTAAGCCGTAATGATGCCGCCAATTTCGCTATCACAGCAAGTCGGTGGCGGCGTTGGTTGGCGCCCGGTTGTTCGAACGTGTTCGCCGCATGCAGGGCCGGTTTGACGCACTGTGTCAGCGTATCGAGGCGGGCTTTGCCGCGGCGCTCGAGGCAGAAGGGATGGCTGAAATCGACGCCGCCGTAGAGCTTGAACGGTCGATAGCGCGCGGTTCTGGCAAGAAACGCTGAGTGGTCGTGGCGACGTTGCTGGCGGCAATCAAGGCATCGGATGGGGACTATCTCATTACGGGTGACAAGGATTTGCTGCCGATGGCCGAGTGGTACCCGATTGTCTCTCCAGCGAAATTTTGGGCAAAACACGCTGGCCTCTGAGCGAACGTCAAGACTGATATCGATGTAATGAAGGCAATGAAATTGGTGTGATATTGGGCTTTGGTCCGAAAACGCCTAGACAGGTCAGGTTGTCATTTTTGACTACTGTATGCACAAAAAATACTTGCCTTGCCTATAATATGTGCATCCACTAATGCGTATGGAAATCAGCTACGATCCGGCCAAGAATGCTCGCAATATCGTAGAGCGTGGCTTGAGTTTTGACCGGGCGGTGGAGTTTGATTTCGACACGGCAAAGCTGGCGCAGGATGTGCGTCGCGCCTATTCGGAGACGCGTATTTTCGCCCTTGGCTACCTCGACAATCGGCTACATGTGCTGGTGTTCAGCGAAACAGGACGCGGCATTCGCGTGATCAGTTTTCGCAAAGCCAACGAAAGAGAAAGGAAAAAACATGGTTTCGCACTTACCCGTGATTGATGATGATGGCGAAGTCGGCGATCTGTCCAACGTAGACCCAGCGCTGTTCAAACCGTTTTCCAGTTTGCCAGAATCGTTGCAGACGAAGCTGCGTGCCATTCAGCGCGGTCGTCCCAAAGCGGCAGTAACGAAGGAACGGATTACGATCCGCCTGTCGCCCGAAGTGGTGCAGAGTTTCCGTGCTACTGGCCCTGGCTGGCAAACCCGTGTCGATGCTGCCCTGCGTGACTGGCTTAAGGATCATTTGCCAGCATAGGCGAGCATAGGTCAGCGGTCAGGCGGCGCTGACCGTTGCCGGCTCCCGGTCACGCGTAATAAGTATCGGGGTTTACGGAAACGACCGTATGGCTCAACGCGTGCCGGTTTGATCAACGCTTGGACAGGATCGAGCTGAACAATATGAGTTGATCGTGCGTAGTTTGCTCCCACGAAAACCCCTCCGCGTGAACGCGTACTTTGTCTCGTTCGGGATAGACGGCAAAGATGCCCTGTACAGACTTGATTCAGGATTTCTATTGCAAACAGGGCGCGCCGAACAGCAAAGTGGCATATGTCAACGTGACATTGCGCATGGATGATTCGATTGTGATTGAGTTTAAGCAACAACGAGATTCCTCGTCAATGCCTGAATTGCGAACAGGAAATTTTGCGGCATGCAGACTGAGAAAACGGAACATACGATTAACACAGCAGTGCTGTTTGCTTATACTTGTTTCGGAAGATATGGTTGTTATGCAAAATACAAGTTGTCTTTGGCCGGTACATATGATTGAGGTGAAATCTTGAGGATCTCTTCTTCGGCAGCAGATCAAGCGGTAAATATCATTGTCAAACATTTTGGTGGTGATGTGCCTGTTTGGCTATTTGGGTCTCGTGCCAGCGATACAAAGCGCGGCGGTGATGTGGATATTTATGTTGAAACACAGTCAGTTGATTTTATGAAAAAGATTCAGTGCCAATCGCAGCTTGTGGATCTGTTCGATATGGCCGTCGACCTCGTTGTAGGTAACGGAAATAAGCCAATTCACCGAATTGCGAAAGAAACAGGGGTGCGTTTGAAATGAACGAAAATCTCAGAATCCTTGTGTTGAAGCTGGAACACCTTGAACGAATAAAGCATGATCTTGAGTATTCAATCGGCAAAATGGCAACGCCTCTTGAGAAGATACGGGCAGGAAATGTGAAGTCATTATCGGACGATGAGCGAGAAACAGTTTCCGCATTCAATTCTCGATTCTCTTCGTACCAGGAACAAATTGGTAAAGCCTTCAAAAGTATTGCTATCGAAGAAGAAGTTACCAGCGCCAGTTTCAGTTCAATTCTGGCTCTCATGGAAAAGCTTGGCATCATTGACGATATCCCTCAGTGGGGCGTTGTCCGCGAGCTTCGCAACGCCGTGAATCATGTTTACGAAAATGATGCTGATGAACTATTTCAGGCGTTAAACAACATAACAAAAAAGGCTCCATACCTTTACCACATCCATGAACAGATGCAAGATTTTGTACGGCAGACATACATCCGAGAGCCGGAAATCAAGAAACCAGGATCAACATCGGGCATGCACTAATACGGGCCAGCAAGTATCCTGAGTTTGCCGGCCAATCACCAAAACGACTGCTCGCGCCAAATCGTGCCGATTTGATCACCGCTTGGAGAGGATCGACCTGAATAATTCAAGTTGATCCTGGGTAGTTTGTTCCCACGAAAAACCTTCAGCGTGAACGCGTACTTTGTCTCGTTCGGGATAGTGAGCAAAGAGGTCTTGCACGGATTCGGCCAGTGCCGGTGCCGCGCGTTCGCGCATCAGCAGGCCGGCATCCGGAGTGCTGACGACTTCGGGCGTGCCCCAAATATTGGTAGCCACAACCGGCGTGCCGCAGGCCATGCCTTCAAGCAGCACGTTGGCCCAGCCTTCTCGGCTAGAGCAGAGCAGCAGGATGTCGGCGGCGCTATACCACCACTTGAGTTCGTTCTGCGGAATCATGCCGGCAAATCGCACGCGCGAGGCGACGCCCAGACGTGTCGCGAGCGCTTCGAGTGCGGCGCGCTCGGGGCCGG